>DATETD010000424.1:0-5583 GCA_035283885.1 Rhodocyclaceae bacterium | reverse complement strand
GTTCTTGGAAATCATCAAGCCGATCCCCGCGCCTTCGATGGTGCTGCCTTCGAAGCCCAGGCGGTCGAAGGCGTCGAACACGCGCAGCCATTTGTCTTCGGGGATGCCGACGCCGGTGTCGCGCACCGAAATTCTCAGCGTGTCGCCCGACAGCGCGCACGACACGCGCACTTGGCCGTTCGGCAGATTGTATTTGATTGCATTCGACAGAAAATTCGACAGCACCTGGAGCAGGCGGATCGGGTCGACCGCGATTGTGGCATCGACGCCCGTGCCGCTTTCGTCGATCAGCGTCACCTGGGCCTTGCGCGCGCTCTCGCTCAATAACTCGATGCTACGGCGCATCAATGGGCCTGGGGTGGTGGGCTGTATTGCCAGCTCGATCTTGCCGGCTTCGACGCGCGGTAAATCGAGCAGATCGTCGATCAGATGCAGCAGCAGCTTTCCGGCATAGCGGATTTCATGTGAGTGTTCTTTTTGCGCGGTGGTGGCCGCAATGTCGTTTTCGATCGCCTGGGCGTGCTTCAGCATCGCTTCGAGCGGGGTTTTCAATTCCCGGCTCATATTCGCGAGGAACTCGCTTTTGGCGCGGCTCGCCGTTTCGGCTTTGTCGCGCTGCAAATCGATTTCCTTCAGCAATTCGCGTATGGCTTCAAGATAGCCGCCGATCATATACAGCACGATCATCGACAGCATCACGACCACGCTGAAAAATCTCACCCATGCGCCGACGTCGCGGTTGCGCTGGTCGAGGTCGAAGCTCGCGACGATAGTCGCGTCGACATAGCCCGCGCCGACATAGATCACCAGCAAGGCGAACAGGAGGAGTCCGATCTGGCCGACGCGGATCGAATAAAACACCGCCGCGAGAAATGCGGCGCTGACGAACCAGAACCATCCCGCGCCGAACATGCCGCCGGCGAAAAAATTGACGAAGCCCATCGCCAATTGCAACGCCAAAGCGACGACGACCTTGACGCCGAAGGGAATTTTATCGAGCACGAAGTAGCCGAGAATCACCAAGACGCTGGTGGCGATGGCGGTGGCGAACATCGGATTCGCGCCGCCTTGGGCGATGGCGATGCTATTGTTGATCACCGCCACCACGGCCAGAATCACCGCCACCCCCCAGGTGCGATCGATCAGACTGCGCCGAAAACCGGCCAGCCGCTCGTCGAGATCGGCGCGCGCCAGGGTTGGGCGATGTTCGTTGTTCATACTTGCATATCTCCTTATCGTTCGCGCAGGCTTTCGCTGGTATGCGCCAGCAGCGGACTGAGGAAATACTCGATCAATCGGCGCTTGGCGGTTTTGATTTCCACCGACACCGCCATGCCGGGCGTTAGATTCACCGTCCGCCCATCGACCGCTATCGTCGCGTGCTCCAGACGCACCCGTGCGGAATAGATCAGGCCGCGTTTCTCGTCGTTGATCGCGTCATGCGACACATGCGTGACTGCTGCATGGACAGTGCCGTATTTGGTGAATGGAAAGGTTTCGATCTTGACCTCGGCTTTCTGGCCGGGCATGACGAAGCCGATATCCTTGTTCTCCACCATGGCTTCGACTTCGACCGCGCCTTCGGTCGGTGCGACGATCAGCAAGGCTTGTGCGGGCGTGACCACGCCGCCGACGGTGCGCACCGCCAGTTGCTGCACCACGCCATCGACGGGCGCGGTCAGCGTCAGCAGTTTGCCGCGAGTTTCGTTCTTGACCAATTCCTGGCCGAAGCTGGCGCCTTTTTGTTCGGCTTCGTTGAGGCTGTCGAGCGCCAAACGGCGGGTTTCCGCAATTTGCGCGTTGCGCTGCGCTTGGCCTTCTTGCAATGCCGCCGCCAACTCGCGCAAACGGCTGCGCTGCGTAGCGAGATCGGCCTCCTGTTCGATGCGCAAGCGTTCCTTTTCGAAGTAGCCGTATTTCGACATGAACTTCTTATCGACGAGGTCTTTGTAATCCGTCGCTTGCTGGCGCGCCAGCGGCGCGGTCTGCTCCAGCTTGAGCACGATCTCGCGCGTCGATTGGATTTCGGCCTGGCGGCGCGCGATATCGGCGTCGATGCGCGTGAGGCGCGAACGAAACTCGCCGAATTGCGCATCGAGTAGGCGTTGTTCTTGCCGCAGACGCGTTGTTTTGACCCCGGCCACCGGCGCCAGCAACGGCGCTCGACCGCCGACGATGGCGTCGAGCAGGGCGCGCGCGCGCGCCGCTTGCAGCCCCATGGTGACGACATCGTTGGCGGTGCGGGAGATATCGGCGGTCGCCGTGGTCGTATCGAGTTCGACCAGCACTTCGCCGGCTTTGACCGCTTGGCCATTGACCACATGGATCGCTTTGACGGTCGCGGTCTCCATCGGCTGCACCACTTGGGCGCCGTCGCTGGGCACGATCTTGCCTTGGGCGGTCGCCACGACGTCGATTCTGCCGAAGATCGCCCAGATCAACGCCACAAAGCAAAAGCTCATAATCAGCCACATGGCGACGCGCGGCAACGGCGACACCGGCGTTTCCTGTAACTCCAGCGCCGCGGGCAAGAATTCGCTTTCGTGCGGCAGACGAAAAATTCCATCGAGTTGCTGTCTGTCCTGCCAGGCCTGCTGGAATATCAGCCGATATCGCGTCAGCATGTCCATTGCGGCGCGGTAATGGAGCGCGAGAGCGTTCATTCTAAAAACCTCTGTTGTCCACGAAAAACACGAAAGACACGAACAAAAACAATCGCTTGCATCGTTAATCCATTCACTCGGCGCGTGAAAGCCAAAAGGCAAGCATGTCTTCGATTATTTTCGTGCTTTTCGTGTCTTTCGTGGACAACTGCATTTTCAAGGTCCATGATTACGCGACCTGCATGCTATGGAGTCGGGCGTAGCAGCCGCCTTCGATTTTCAGCAGTTCGTCATGGCTGCCTTCTTCGACGATCTGGCCGCGCTCCATGACGAGAATGCGATGGGCGTCGCGCACCGCCGAGAGCCGGTGCGCGATGATCAACACCGTGCGTCCCTGGCAGATCGAGCGCATATTGTCCTGGATAATCCGTTCCGATTCGTAATCGAGCGCGCTGGTCGCTTCGTCGAAAATCAGAATACGCGGATTGGTAATCAGGGCGCGCGCAATCGCAATCCGTTGCCGTTGTCCGCCGGACAGGGTCGAACCCTGTTCGCCGACCAGGGTGTCGTAGCCTTCGGGCGTTTCGAGAATGAAATCGTGCGCGCCGGCCAGCATCGCGGCGGCGATTACGCGCTCCATCGGGATGCCCGGATCGGAAAGCGCGATGTTGTCGCGGATCGAGCGATTGAACAGCATATTTTCTTGCAACACCACGCCGATCTGGCGGCGTAGGCTGGAGCTATCGACCTGCGCCAAGTCCATGCCATCGACCATCACGCGACCGCGACCCGGCAGGTAGAGCCGCTGCACCAATCGGGTCAAGGTGCTTTTGCCCGAGCCTGAGCGCCCGACGATGCCGATGACTTCGCCCGGTTTAACCTTGAGGCTGATGTCGCGCAGGATTTCCTGCCCATCCGGGCGGTAGCGAAAAAAGACCTGGTCGAATTCGATCTGGCCGACCACGGGCGGCAGTGCGGTGCGGTTAGCGCCGCCGCCGCTGCCACTCAGTTCGGTGCGCATATTCAGAATATCGCCCAAACGTTCGATCGAAATGCCGATCTGCTGAAAATCGGTCCAGAGTTGCGACAGGCGCATCACCGGCGTGGCGACGCGCCCGGCCAGCATATTGAAGGCCACCAACTGGCCGATCGTAATCGAGCCATCCACCACCAGCCGCGCGCCCAGCCACATGGTGACGATGGTCACCAACTTGCCGATCAGCGACACGCCTTCGTTGGCCAATGTTCCCAAGGCGGTAGTCTTGAAACCGGCAGTGACGTAGCCGGCGAGTTGATTGTCCCAACGGCGCACCATTTGCGGCTCGACCGCCAAGGCCTTAACCGTGTCGATGCCGTTGATGACTTCGACCAGAAACGCCTGGTTTTCGGAATTACGATTGAATTTTTCATGCAAACGCGTGCGTAGAATCGGCGTAACCAGCGCCGATAGAATCACATAGCACGGCAAGGACGCGACCACCACCAGGGTCAGCCAGCCGCTGTACACCATCATCAAGGCGATGAACACCACCGAAAAGACCAGATCGAGCACCAAGGTGATGGCGTTGCCGGTGAGAAATTGGCGGATATTTTCGAGTTCGCGCACGCGCGCCACGGTATCGCCGACGCGGCGGGTTTTGAAATACGTCAATGGCAGGTTCAGCATATGCGCGAACAAGCGCGCGCCGAGTTCGACGTCGATACGGCTGGTGGTATGCGCGAATACGTAATTGCGCAAACCCGATAAGGCAACTTCGAACAGCGTGATAACCAACAGCCCGATCGCGAGCACATCGAGCGTAGTCATCGCGCGATGCACCAAGACTTTGTCCATCACCACCTGAAAAAACAAGGGCGTGGCCAAAGCGAACAACTGCAATACGAACGACACCATAAAGGTTTCGCCGAGCAGTTTGCGATACTTGACGACGGCGGGAATAAACCAAGTGAAATCGAACTTGGCCAGCGCGCCGGAAATCGACGCGCGCGAAGCGAACAGAATCAATTGCTTCGACCAGCGTTGCTCCAGTTCCTCGACCGTCAGGATTTGCGGTCGGTCGAGGCGCGGGTCTTGAATCAATAGGCGCTCGGCATCGACGCGCGCAATGATGAACGCACGGCCTTCGGTATCGATCGCCAGCGCGGGCAGGGGCGTGCTTTTGAGGCGGGCGAACTCGGTCGTCACCAATTTAGCCTTGAGGCCGGCGCGCTTGGCCGCAATCAAGATCTGCGGCACGGCGAAAGGCTGGCCCGGCGCCTTGAGTTCGTGCGCCAACTGCGCCGGGTCCATCGCCATGCCATGATAGCGCGCGATCATCACCAGGCCGATCAGCCCGGTGTCGATCTCGTCATTCGGCGACGCGTTATTCAGCGATGAAGGTGTGCTTGGTTCGGCCAAAAAATGCTCCTCCCTACCCGAGAGTAGGGAGGCCGAAGACCTCGCTTACGACAATGACGTTCATCCGTTCTTCCAGTTTGCGGCGATCACGGGCGCCAGAGCATCCTGATAGCTCTTCGGCAAGGTGGTCTGTCCGGCCGCCGGCGGCGCAAAGCCGTTCATCGCCTGCACCAGATTCTCGACCTGCGAATCCAGCAGCACCTTGCCGTCGGCGGCCTTGAACTGTTCGACATGGGTATTGTTGGCGGAAACGTCGTACCAATGCTCGCGTCCGTTCTTATACCAGTCCTGAATGGTGACGGCGTCGTTGGTGCCGATCACCTTGGCCACCAAGTCGTTGCCGACATGCTGGAACCAGAGTTGGTTGCTATTGACGCCATTGAACTTGAGCACGTCCTTATCGCTGCTGTATAGGACATACGATTCCTTCTCGACGACTTTGTCCTGGCCGTCGCCGCGATTGAAGGTATAGGCATCGCTGCCCGCGCCGCCGCGCAACTGATCGTTACCCGTACCGCCCGCCAGCGCATCGTTGCCGACGCCGCCGATCAAGGTGTCGGCGCCTGCGCCGCCCGACAAGCT
>DATETD010000423.1:0-3715 GCA_035283885.1 Rhodocyclaceae bacterium | reverse complement strand
ACTGAGCGGCATGCTTGCGCGTTTCTTTATCGACCGACCGATTTTTGCCTGGGTTATTGCACTTGTCATCTTGCTGTGCGGCGGCTTGGCGCTGCGCCAACTCCCGGTCGCCAGCTATCCGGCGGTCGCGCCGCCGGCGTTGGCGATCAGTATCAACTATCCCGGCGCCTCGGCGCAGATCGTCGAGGAAGCGGCGGTCGCATTGATCGAGCAGGAGATGAACGGTATCGAGCACTTGCTGTATATGGATTCGTCCTCGGAGCAAGGCATCGGCACGCTGACCTTGACCTTCGAGGCCGGCACGAATCTCGATCTGGCTTCGGTCGAAACTCAGAACCGCATCAAGCGGGTCGAAGCGCGCTTGCCCGAGGATGTGCGCCGTTTGGGCGTCAATGTCGCCAAGTCGGCGCGCAATTATTTGATGTTCATCTCGCTGTACTCGCCCAAGCAAACGCTGGACTATGTCGGCTTGGGCAGTTACGTCGCCGCCAACGTGCTCGAAAGCGTGCGCCGCGTGCCCGGCGTCGGCGAGGCGATTCTGTTCGGCACCGAATATTCGATGCGTTTATGGCTGAAGCAAGATCGCCTGAATGCGTTCGGACTGACCGCCGCCGATGTCGCCAAGGCGGTGCGCGCGCAGAACGTCCAGCTCGCCACCGGCGAATTGGGCCAACTGCCCGCCGCCGACGGCCAGCAACTCAATGCGGTGATCGTGACCAAAAGCCGTCTGGCGACGCCCGAAGAGTTCGGCAATATTTTAATCCGCACCGCCGCGAACGGCGCGGCGGTGCGCGTCAAGGACGTGGCGCGCGTCGAGCTCGGCGCGCAGGATTACAGCATCGCCGCGCGCATGGACGGCCAACCCGCGGCCTCGATTGCGGTGCGTCTGTCGCCGGGCGCGAATGCGCTCGAAACCGCCAAGGCCGTCAAAGCCAAAATGGCCGAGTTATCCGCCTGGTTCCCGCCCGGCGTCAGTTGGGTGGTTCCTTACGACACCTCGAAGTTCGTCGAAATTTCGATCAAGGAAGTCGTAATTTCCCTGGCCGAAGCGATGCTGTTGGTGTTTCTGGTGATGTACCTATTCCTCGAAAACCTGCGCGCCACGTTTATTCCGACCATCGTCGTGCCGGTCGCCTTGGTTGGCGCTACGGTGGGCTTGTATATCGCCGGTTATTCGATCAACGTGCTGACTTTGTTCGCGATGGTGTTGGCGATCGGCATCGTCGTCGACGACGCCATCGTCGTGGTCGAGAATGTCGAACGCATCATGAGCGAAGAAGGCTTGCCGCCGCGCGAGGCGACGCATAAGGCGATGGGGCAAATCTTCGGCGCGATTATCGCGATCACCGTCGTACTCTCCGCCGTATTTATTCCTATGGCGTTCTTCGGCGGCTCGACCGGCGCGATTTATCGTCAATTCGCCGTCACTTTGGTGCTGACCATGGCGTTTTCGGCGCTGATGGCGCTGACCTTGACGCCGGCGCTGTGCGCTACGATGCTCAAGCATCGACCCGGTCAGGACGGCGTGCTGCCGACGACCGGGTTTTTCGGCGGCTTCAACCGCTTTTTCAGCGCCACCACGCGCCGTTATCGCAACGGCGTGAGTCGCCTTCTAGGCAAACCGCTGCGCTGGATGGTTGTGTATGGCCTGATCATCGTCGTGGTCGTCGGTTTGTTCACTCGCTTGCCGGGCAGCTTCTTGCCCGAAGAGGATCAAGGCTATTTCATCAGCATCGTGCAGTTGCCGCCGGGCGCGACGCGCGAGCGCACGCTGGAGGTCTTGAGCCAGGTCGAACAGTTCTACCTGCAACAAAAAGAAATCGAGCATGTCATCGGCGTCGCGGGCTTTTCGTTCTTCGGTCGAGGGCAAAATGCCGCCATCACCTTCGTGCGGCTCAAGGATTGGGACGAACGGCCTTTGCCCGACAATTCCGCCGGCAGCTTGGTGCAGCGCGCCAACCGCGCCTTCTTCCGCATCAAGCAGGCGATGATTTTCGCGATCAACGTCCCACCGATTCCCGAACTCGCGGCGGTCGGCGGTTTCGATTTCCGCTTGCAGGATCGCGGCGGCCTTGGGCGCGAGAAACTGCTCGAAGCGCGCAACATCGCACTCGGCTTGGCGGCCAAGCAGTCGGCCTTGGTCGGCGTGCGCCCCGAAGGTCAGGAAGCCGGGCCGCAACTCTATCTGGATATCGACCGGCTCAAGGCGCGCGTCTTGGGCGTGGATCTCGGCGAACTCAACGATACCTTGCAGTCGGTGCTCGGCGTCGCCTATCTCAACGATTTCGTGCGCCAGGGCCGCATCTTGCGCGTGCAAATGCAGGCCGAGGCCGAGACGCGGCGCACGCCCGACGACATTTTGCGCATTCCGGTACGCAATGCGCGTGGCGAAACGATCCCGCTGGCGGAGATCGCCACGGCGAAATGGATTGTCGGCGCGCCGAAATTGGATCGCTACAATGGCCTACCCGCGATGAAAATCGCCGGCAGTCCCGCGCCGGGACGTTCCACCGGCGAAGCGATGCAGGCGATGGAAGAAGTCGCCCGCCAGTTACCCGCCGGCGTCGGTTTCGAATGGTCGGGCACCTCGTTCGAGGAACGGCTCTCGGGCAGCCAAGCCCCGTTCCTGTTCGTCATCTCTTTGATCGTGGTCTTCCTTTGCCTGTCGGCGCTGTACGAAAGCTGGTCGGTGCCGTTCGCCGTGATGTTGGTGGTGCCGCTCGGCGTGTTCGGCGCGGTGCTGGCGGTAACATTACGCGGCTTGCCTAACGACGTGTATTTCAAGGTCGGCTTGATCGCCACCATCGGCCTGTCGGCAAAAAATGCCATTTTGATTATCGAATTCGCGCGCGAACTCCAAGATCAGGGGCGCGACCTGATCGACGCGACGCTAGAAGCCTGCCGCTTGCGTTTTCGACCGATACTGATGACTTCGATCGCGTTCATTTTCGGCGTATTGCCCTTGGCGATTTCCAGCGGCGCCGGCGCGAATAGCCGCCATGCCATCGGCACCGGCGTGATGGGCGGCATGATCGCGGCAACCTTGCTGGCCGTGTTCCTGGTGCCGGTCTTTTTCGTCGTCGTCCGGCGCATCTTTCCCGGACATGTCCGTCATCGCCAAGAGTAACGCCGTGAGAACCTATCCCCTATCTCTGCTAATTCTGAGCGCCTTGCTCGCAAGCTGCTCGACGATGCCCGACTATCGTCGCCCAGACTCTCCGGTTCCGACTCAATGGGCGGCGACGCCTGCAAAAGTCGGCGCTGACGAGACGGCTCTGCTCGCCGATTGGCGCAATTACTTTACCGATCCTTATCTGCAAAGCCTGATCGCCACCGCCTTGGAGCATAACCGCGACCTGAAAATCGCCGTCGGTCGCGTGGCGGAAGCGCGCGCGCAAGCCGGCGTGGCGCAGGCCGACCGCTGGCCGAGCGTCGATTTGAACGCGCAGCGCAATGCTGCGCTGATTCCGGACGATCTGAGCAGCAACGGTCGCGCGCTCGGCACGCAGCGTTACGACGTCAATCTCGGCATCGGCAATTTCGAACTCGATTTCTGGGGCCGCGTCAAAAGCCTCGACGAAGCCGCGCGCGCCAACCTGTTGGCCAGCGACTATGCGCGGCGTGCTTTGCGCATGTATTTGATTACCGAAGTCGCCAACGCCTACCTGAGTCGCCTGGAGCTTGACGAGCGTTTGGGCCTAGCGCAAACCACGGT
>DATETD010000422.1:0-2555 GCA_035283885.1 Rhodocyclaceae bacterium | reverse complement strand
TGCGCCAGAATCCGCCGCACGCGTTCGTCCTTGAAGTAAGGCTCGACATCGAGCGCGATCAAGCCGTTCAATTCCGGCGCGGCCTGCTCCTGCTGCAACTCGACCGCCGCCTGCTGCCCGCGCAAGGCGTACAGCAAGGCCATAACGAACATCGCCAACAGAACCAGGGTCAATATGAGCTTACCGATTTTCGGCATCAGCGAAACCTCCTCTTCGGCGTATCGCAACGGCGTTGCGCATGCGCCGACATACTTTAGCAGACGAAAGTCCGGCTGCGGCGACTGCACGCGCCTTAGCCGACATGTACGCCCGACTATGCGACGCTTAACCACTGGCGATTGTCGGTTAAATCCCAAGTTGACGCCGATTTTTTTGCACTGGATTTTCGTCCATTGTTGTACGATGATTTCGTCCTCGCATTTCGTGGCCAGAACGCAGAGCGTCCGTTATTGGAGAAGAATACAGTGGCAGATAAACTTGACCTGAGCAGTTTGCGCGATGCCGTCGCATCGCTGTTGCAGAGCCTGGCGGTTGTGAGCGATAACGATTGGTTTGACGCCCAATCCTGCGCAGTTCAAAACACGCTGATTGCAGGCGTTATTCAGAACTTCGAGCTTGTCTATGAACAAAGCATCAAAATGCTTCGTCGCGAACTGGAGCGCAGCGCAGCCAGCCCCACCGAGGTCGATTTCGGCAATTTTCGGGATTTGCTGCGCAGTGCTGCGGAAAAGGGTTTGATTGCCAATGTGGAAGCTTGGTTCGCCTACCGCAAGATGCGCAACATCACCGCGCATACTTACGATCGCGAAAAGGCGCAACAGGTTTATCGAGAAGTCATTGCCTTTATCGGCGACGCCGAGGATTTGCTCGCGCGACTGAACGCGCGCAATGACTGAAGCGCCGCGCATCGCGCCGTGTGTCGATCTCCGCCCGGATCACTGGGAAATTGTGCGTGGCATTCTGCAAAAACATGTGCCGCAGTATGAAGTGTGGGCATTCGGCTCGCGCGCCAAAGGAGCGGCGAAACCGTATTCCGATCTCGACTTGGCTGTCATCACCCCCCAGCCACTGCCCTTGACCATAGCCGCGAACTTGGCGGATGATTTTTCCGAGTCCGATTTGCCGTGGAAGGTGGATGTAGTGGACTGGGCGACGACCCGAGAGTCATTCAGAAAAATTATCGAGCAGGATAAGGTGGTGGTGCAGGTGGCGGTGCAAGAGGCGGCGCGGACTTGGCGGACTCGGCTCGAAGGGCGTAATCCGCGCGATAGCGTAGAGGACGTGCGTCGGGATCGCGCACGATGAGGCGGGCAATCGATCCAGGCGATCGTCGAGACGCCGGCACAACTACGGCGACCGCCGATGCAAGCCGCCGTTACTTTGCATACGGGTTATGCGCCGTTTTGTACTGAATCCGCAGCGGCGTGCCTTGCAGCTTGAACGCTTCCATGAAAAAGCGCTCCAAATAGCGCGTATACGAGGCCGGAATATGCTCCAGCGCATTGCCGTGAATTACGATCACCGGCGGATTGACGCCGCCTTGGTGGGCGTAGCGCAGTTTGGGGCGGAACAGGCCATGGCGCGGCGGGGTTTGTTTCTCCACGGCGACGATCATCGCGCGCGTCAGACGCGGCGTGGGTAGGTTGGCCATTGCCGCAGCATAGGACTTATCCACCGCGGACATGATGCCGCTAATGCCTTCGCCTTTCAGCGCCGAAACATAATGCACGCGCGCGAAGCCGAGGAAGTTGAGCTTGCGCGTAATCTCCACGCGGATGCGATCGCGACGATAACTATCGACCTGATCCCATTTATTCACCGCCACCACCAGCGCGCGCCCGGCGTCGAGAATGAAGCCGGCGATATGCGCATCCTGATCGGCGATGTCCTGCGTGGCGTCGAGCATCAAGACGACTACATTCGCCTCTTCGACCGCCTGCAAGGTCTTGATCACCGAAAACTTTTCTATGGTTTCGAACACTTTGCCGCGCCGCCGCAAACCGGCGGTGTCGATCAAGGTATAGGCCTTGCCGTTGCGCTCGAACGGCACTTCGATCGCATCGCGCGTGGTGCCGGGCATGTCGAACGCAATCACGCGCTCTTCGCCGAGCAAGGTGTTCACCAAGGTGCTTTTGCCGACGTTCGGGCGTCCGGCGATCGCCACGCGTATGCCGCGATCCGTCTCGTCAGCGCCGACTTTCTCATCCGCGGGGAACGAGGACAGGGCGAAGTCGACCAGCTCGCGCACGCCGTCGCCATGCGCCGAAGAAATAATCTGCGGCTCGCCGCAGCCCAGTTCGTAGAACTCGGCGGCGACGATTTCGCGCCGCATGCCTTCGGCCTTATTGACGGCGAGTATCACCGGACGATTGCGACTGGTGCGGCGCAGTAGATCGGCGATGACCTTATCCTGCGGCGTCAAGCCGACGCGCGCATCGACCACAAACAGCAACACATCGGCTTCGGCGATCGCCGCCTCGGCCTGGCGCGCCATTTCATGCACGATGCCTTCTTTCGCCTGCGGCTCGAAGCCGCCGGTATCGACGACCAGATAT
>DATETD010000421.1:0-5965 GCA_035283885.1 Rhodocyclaceae bacterium | reverse complement strand
CGACGAAATCGCGCCATGCCAATCGCCTTGCAGCGGCGGTATGCGCATCTATGACAACGAAGAAATCTCCCGTTTGTCGGTCGAGTCGCGCGGCTTTTTGTCCTTCCTCGAAACTGCGAACGCCATCGATATCTCGTTACGCGAGACCATTATCAATCGTGCATTGTTTCTGCCCGACGCCGAGATTACGCTCGACCGACTCAAAGTCATCGTCCTCGCGGTGATCTGGCGCTATCGTCATGAAGTCGACGCGCTGATTCTCGAAGAGCTGCTCAATAGCGAAATCGACGAAGAGGACGACGATTTCGATCCGCACGATAGCCGTATCGTTCGACTCCATTAAAAAAGACGACCGCTTGCGCGGCGGCCCGGCTTGCCGCACCGAGTTTCGTTTGGAGTTTTCAGCCTGAGTATCGAGGGCGCTTGCTTAATCCTGCGCCTCGCCCGTATGATGCGCTCCCTGTAGATGCGCCCTCTGTAGCTTCGCTACGCCGATCCACTTCGATCCGATTTCGATCCACTGAACATGTCCAAGCAGCTTATCATCGCCGAAAAACCCTCCGTCGCCCAGGATATCGCCAAAGCCTTGGGCGGGTTCGCCCGCACGGGCGACTATTTCGAAAGCGACCAGTACGTTCTTTCTTCGGCGATCGGTCATTTGCTGGAACTGGTCGTGCCCGAGGAATACGACGTCAAACGCGGCAAATGGAGTTTTACCCATCTGCCGATGATTCCGCCGCATTTCGCGCTCAATCCGATCGAAAAAACGCACGAACGGCTTAAGTTGCTGACGAAGCTCATCAAACGTAAAGACGTTACGGGACTCATCAACGCCTGCGACGCGGGACGCGAAGGCGAATTGATCTTCCGTTACGTCGTGCAACATGCCTTGGGCGACGCGTCGAATAAACCCATCTCACGGCTATGGTTGCAATCGATGACTGTCGCTGCAATACGCGACGGCTTCGCCCATCTGCGCAGCGACAGCGAGATGCGTCCCTTGGCCGATGCGGCGCGTTGTCGCTCCGAGTCCGACTGGCTGATCGGCATCAACGGCACGCGCGCCATGACCGCGTTCAACTCCAAAGAAGGCGGCTTCCATAAAACCCCGGTCGGACGCGTGCAGACGCCGACCTTGGCAATCATGGTCGAGCGCGAAACGCGCATCAAGAGCTTCGTACCGCGCGACTATTGGGAAGTCGAAGCCGAATTTCAGTGCCAAGCCGGCGTCTATCGCGGGCGCTGGTTCGACGAAAAATTCAAGAAAAGCGACGACGAACACGCGCGCGCCGAGCGCCTATGGCAGTTGCCGCGCGCCGCAGCGATCCGCAGCCTCTGCCTCGGTCAGCCCGGCGTCGTCACCGAAGAAAGCAAGCCCAAGACCGAATCCTGCCCTCAGCTCTACGATCTGACCTCCTTGCAACGCGAGGCCAACGGGCGCTTCGGTTTTTCCGCCAAGGCCACCTTGGGTTTGGCGCAAGCACTGTACGAAAAGCATAAGGTGCTGACCTATCCGCGAACCGATAGCCGTCATCTGCCCGAAGACTATCTGAACACCGTCAAGGAGACGATGGGCGCGTTCGCCGCCTCGCCTTACGCTCCGTTCGCCACCGCGATTCTCGGCAACAACTGGGTGCATCCGAACAAGCGCATCTTCAACAACGCCAAGGTCTCGGACCACTTTGCGATTATCCCCACCGGGATCATGCCGAAAACCCTGTCCGAGCCGGAACAGAAGATTTACGACCTCGTGACCAAGCGTTTCCTGGCGATTTTCTACCCGGCGGCGGAATATCACATCACCACGCGGATTACGCGCGTCGCCGCCGAAGCCTTCCGCACCGAAGGCAAGGTGCTGGTGTCGGCCGGTTGGCTCGCGGTGTATGGACGCGAGGCGCAACAGGATAAGACCGAAGGCGACAATCCCAATCTGCCGCTCTTGGTCAAGGACGAAATCGTCAACACCGAGGAAGTCGAAATCAAAGCCAAATCCACCCAACCGCCGCCGCGCTTCTCCGAAGCGACGCTGCTGTCGGCGATGGAGGGCGCGGGTAAGCTGATCGACGACGACGAATTGCGCGAAGCCATGTCCGAGCGCGGCCTCGGCACGCCGGCGACGCGCGCGGCGACGATAGAAGGCTTGATCGCCGAAGAATATCTGCATCGCAACGGACGCGAACTGCAACCGACCGCCAAGGCGTTTTCGCTGTTGTTCGCACTCGAAAATCTGCATGTCGACGAAATCCGCTCGCCCGAACTCACCGGCGAATGGGAATACAAGCTGCGCGAAATGGAGTCCGGGCGGCTCGATCGCCACGAATTCATGCGGCAGATCGCCGAGCGCACGCGCACTATGGTCGAGCGCATCAAAACCGGCCAGTTGCCCGAAACCGCGTTCTCCACCTTGAAAACGCCGTGTCCGAAATGCAATGGAGTTATTCAGGAAAACTATCGCAAATTCCAGTGCAAAGCTTGCGACTATAGCCTGTGGAAAGTGGTCGCCAGCCGCCAATGGGAACCGGCGGAAATCGAGGAATTGCTGGCCAACCGTAGCATCGGCCCGGTGCAAGGCTTTCGCAGCAAGATGGGGCGCGCTTTCGCCGCCATCGTCGAACTCAACGACGCGCACGAACCGGAATTCGATTTTGGCCAAACCGACGCCGCCTCGGAAGAGGAAATCGATTTTTCCGCGCAAGAAAGCATCGGCCCCTGCCCGAAATGCGCCGCGCGCATCTTCGAACATGGCATGAATTACGTCTGCGAAAAATCGACCGGCCCGGCCAAAAGCTGCGACTTCCGTTCGGGCAAAGTGATTTTGCAACAAGAAATCGCGCGCGCCGATATGCAAAAGCTACTCACCGAAGGCCGCACCAGCCTGCTCAAAGGCTTTGTTTCGAACCGCACCAAACGCAAATTCTCCGCCTTCCTGGTGCGCGACGCAGACGGCAAAGTCAGCTTCGAATTCGAAGTGCGTGCGCCGCGCGCCCCAGCCAAAGCCAAGCCCAAGGCGGACGAAGCCGCAAAAGTCGGCGCTGACGAGACGGATACGCCGGCGCCCACTCCCGCGCCGAAGAAACCGCGCAGCCCGGCGAAAAAACGCGCGACGGTCGAAGAGTAAAGTTTACGATGGGATAAGCATCGGCATGAGCAAGCCCACCCGCGTATCCCTTGCCGGATTCCCCGATGTCGTTATCCACGCACTGGAATCAGAAGTGAAACGACATGCGGATTATTCGGCGGCCAAGGCTGGGGACATTGTCGCGGCGGGAAACCTTGTGGCGGACACGATTGCCGACGAAGCTGTCGAGCGAATTTGCGTCATGACGAACGGTCTCGACGTGGAAATATTGCCGATTCATGCTCTTGAGTCGGCAGGAGTTAATGAAATTCCAGCCGCGTTGGCAAAATGCCTTTCGGCGCGGCTTGGCGTCCCGATCAACGAATCCATTGTGCAAATCAACACGGTGGGTCATACCGGTGCCAGCGGCTATCATCGGATGGCGAACCAGGCGCTATTCGATGGCGAAGTGAAGCCGAATCGATTCTATTTGGCGGTAGACGATTTCATCGGGCAAGGCGGAACACTCGCCAATCTGATCGGCTTTATCGGCTCTCGTGGCGGTAAAGTGTTCGGTGCGACCGTGTTGACGGGAAAGCCCTATTCGGCAAAGATTGCTCCAGAGCTATCGTCGATTGAGTTATTAAGGAGGCAGCATGGAACCGAACTTGAAAACTGGTGGCGCGAAACCTTCGGGTTTGGATTCGATTTCCTTACCCGGTCGGAAGCTCGCTATCTCGAAAACTCCCCGGATGCTGACACCATCCGAAATCGCCTTATTGCGGCAAGACCTGAAAGCGGCGCTGAATTATCGGGCAAAACGTTAGACCCGATCAACGGACTCGGCGCGACAACAGCCCAGTCGAAGCATTGAATCGTGTATGAAAGTCGGCGCTGGCGGGACGGATTCGCCCCTTAGTTCCGATGATATCCCCATCGTCCCCATTATCCAAGTAGCGCTGGATGTACCGATTCCCGGTTGTTTCGACTACCGGGCGCCGGACGCTACGCCCGAGGACGTCGGTCGCCGCGTCAGCGTGCCGTTCGGTACGCGCTTTAAAACGGGCATCGTCGTTGCAGTCGTTTATCATACTCAGGTGCCGGCGGCTAAGCTTAAGGACGTGGCGGCGATCTTGCGCGATATGCCGCCGCTGCCGCGTTCTTGGCTGGAGCTTTGCGAGTTCTGCGCGCGTTATTACCAAGCGCCGCTCGGCGCGGTGACCTCGCTGGCCTTGCCGCCGATGTTGCGTCGCGGCAAATTGCCGCGCCTCCCCAAAAAAGCCGCCCAAGCGCCCGAGGGTTCGCATAGCGCGGCGGCGCAGACCGGCGTCGTGCCGCCGCTATTGGCCGAGCAACAGCAGGCGGTCGACGCCATCGACCGCGCCGTGGGCTTCAATGTATTTCTTTTGCATGGCGTCACCGGCAGCGGCAAGACCGAGGTGTATCTACGCACCATAGAAACCGTGCTCGCGCGCGGCGGTCAGGCGCTGATGTTGGTGCCCGAAATCGCGTTGACGCCGCAACTCGAAGGCCGCGTCGCGGCGCGCTTTCCCCAGGCGAAAATCGTCGCCGCGAATAGCGCCGTGACCGACGCCGCGCGCGCGCGCGGCTTTCTGCACGCCTTGTATGGCGAGGTCGATATCGTGCTCGGCACCCGGCTGGCGGTGTTTATGCCGATCCCGCGCCTGCAACTGATCGTCGTCGACGAAGAACACGACGCCTCGTTCAAGCAGCAAGACGGCGTGCGTTACTCGGCGCGCGACTTGGCGATCTGGCGCGCGCATCAATTGAAAATTCCCATCGTGCTCGGCTCGGCCACGCCTTCGCTCGAAACCTTCTTCCATGCGGGCGCAGGCGAAGCCGACGGGCGCTATCGGCGCTTAGCGTTGCAACTGCGCGCCGTGGCCAAATCGATGCCGACGGTGCGCACCATCGACACCCGCCGCGAAAAGCTGCGCGAAGGCATGAGTCTGCAACTGATCGATGGGCTGGAGCGCTGCTTGGCGCGCGGCGAGCAGAGTCTGGTGTTTCTGAATCGACGCGGTTATGCGCCGGTGCTGGCCTGTACCGCCTGCGCCTGGATTTCGGGCTGCCGCTGTTGCGCCGCCAACTTGGTGCTGCATCTGCTGGACAAACGACTACGTTGTCATCATTGCGGCTTCGAGACGCCGATTCCGCGCGCCTGCCCCGACTGCGGCAATATCGACCTCCAGCCTTTCGGACGCGGCACGCAACGGCTCGAAGCGGCGCTGACCGAGCATTTCCCCGACGCGCGCATCGCACGCATCGATCGCGATTCGGCGAATACGCCGCAAAAATGGCAGGCGCTGCTCGCCGCCGTCCATGACGGCAGCGTCGATATCCTGATCGGCACGCAGATGTTGGCCAAGGGACACGATTTTCCGCGCCTGACCTTGGCCGCCGTCGTCGGCGCCGACGCCGCGTTGTTCTCCGCCGATTTCCGCGCGCCCGAACGGCTGTTTGCGCAACTGATGCAAGTCGGCGGTCGCAGCGGTCGCGCCGAATTGCCGGGCGAAGTGCTGATCCAAACCGAGCATCCCGAGCATCCCTTGTATCAAGCGCTGCTGCGTCACGACTACGACCATTTCGCCCGCCAGCAACTCGACGAACGCCGCATCGCGGGTTTTCCGCCGTTCAGTTTCCAAGCGATGCTGCGCGCCGAAGCCGCCACGATGGAGCAATCGCTAGACTTTTTGCGCCACGCGCGCGCCGCTGCGGTGGCGCTGGCCGACGGCGCAATCGCGCTTTACGATCCGGTGCCGATGCGCTTGGCGCGCTTGATGACCTTGGAGCGCGCCCAATTGTTGATCGAATCGGTGCATCGCCCCGCCTTGCAAGGCTTTTTGAGTCGCTGGATCGGCGAACTGTACGCGCTGAAATCGCCCG
>DATETD010000420.1:0-3641 GCA_035283885.1 Rhodocyclaceae bacterium | reverse complement strand
TCGCCGCTATCTGGGCAGCCAATACAAAGACCCCAAGAATGTCGAACCGGCGGCGACGGGACTCGACGCCGACCATCCGGGGCGCAAGAAAGCCTTGCCGATCGTGACGATTTACTTTCTAGGCCACGCCTTGGCGCACACCGATGCCGCCGTGATCCGCGTTTCGCGCGAATGCCGCGACTTGGTGACGGGCGAGGCGTTGAAAGAAAAGGAATATTTCATCGAAAGCCTGACGCACGACAGCTACATCGTCCAGATACCGCATTTGCATCCCGAGCGCCGCAGCGAACTGGAGCAGATGTTGCAGGTTTTCGACCAGAAGAACAGCAACGGCGACAAGCACTTACTGGAGATCGACGAAAACCAGGTGCCTGAAATCTACCGCCCGATTCTGCGCCGCTTGCAACGCGCCATCGCCGAAAAGGAGATGGCGTATGCGATGGACGTAGAAGACGAAATCCTGGCGGATATGCAGGAACTGGAAAGGGGCATCGAACGAGAGCGTGCGGAGAAGGAGCGGGCGCTGGCGGAGAAGGAACGCGAGCGCAGTGAGAAGGAGCACGAACGGGCGGAAAAGGAGCGCGAACGGGGGGAGAAGGAGCGGGCGCTAGCCGGACAAGAGCGGGAACGTATCGAGAAAGAACGGCTTTTGCAGTTGTTGAAGCAAGCAGGGATCGATTCCGCTTGAGCGCCTTGGACGACCGACCATCGTCACCTCGCATCGCAGGCATCAGCCTGAGTCAGGATGGCAACCCAAGTCGCAAGCCTGTCCATGCAAGGCGCGATCGCCCGCATTGCCGTTACCGGACTTCCGGCATCGGTTCCACCCCGGCGGTCTATCCGTCTCGCCAGCGCCGACTTTCGACAACGCCGATGGGATCGGGATTGCGCCATCGCTTCGCACAAAGACTGCGTGAGGAATTCCGGGGAAAGAAAAAAGCAGGGTTGCCCCTGCTTTTTTACTTTCGGCTAACCGCGCCGGAAAACTAGCGATTACTTGCTTGCCGCCGGTTTGTCCATGGGCTTGTCCGCCGCTTTTTCTTTCTTAGCGGGCTTGGCAGGCTTAGCTTCGGCAGGCTTGGCGGCATCGACCGGTTTGGCGGCATCGGCGGGCTTGGCAGCTTCGGCAGGCTTGGCGGTTTCGGCAGCCATATGCTTGGCGGCGGAGGCGTTGAAGCTCAGGGTCATGGCAAAAGCGGTGGCGATCAGGGTGGTTAACAACTTGTTCATAGAGTTCTCCATAAGGTAGAAAAGGGTAAGGAAAGCCTTATTTTCATATCAGGTCATCATTGAGCCTGGCGGAGAAACGCATGGACTCGGCGAAAGGTTGACCTGTAGCGCCGACTATTTTCGATACGGATCGATTTCCTCTGTCGTTTTCGGCGAAATCGGCGATCGACTCGCACTAAAATTGCGCTTTCGATCGGCTCTCGACCGCAAATGTACGGAATTCACGCCCGAATCTTATCGATTGCAATTTACTGCTGGGCTGGATGGGTCGGCGCTGCGCCGTATCTGCCGCAAGACCCAAACCAGGTGCTGGAGCGGCTGCCGACGCGGCCCACCGATCCGGCGATCGGCGGCCTGCGCGAGCTGCGCCGACAACTGGCGGCCGATCCGCAACGACTCGATCTCGCCGTCGACGTGGCCGAACGTTATTTCCGCCTGGCGGTGCGCGCGGGCGACCCGCGCTACATCGGCTACGCCCAAGCGGCGCTGAAGCCTTGGTGGCGCCAGGCGGAACCGCCCACCGATATCCTGGTGTTGCGCGCCGGCCTGACGCAATACCTGCATGACTTCGATGGCGCACTGGCCGACCTGACGCGGGCGATCGCACGCGACCCCGGCAATCCCACCGCATGGTCGTATCGCGCCGTGATCCATATCGTCATGGCGCGCTACGACGAGGCGCGCCATGATTGCCGACAGCTCGCCGCCGTCGCCGCCGGGCCGATCGGCGCAGCCTGCGAGCCGACTGTGGATGCCCTGAGCGGCAACGCCGCAGCGGCCTACGCCAAACTCGAACGGATCGTGCGTCGCTATCCCCATGCCGACCCCAGCCAGCGCCTGTGGGTGCTGACGCGGATGGCGGAGATCGCGCAACGCCTGGGGCGTATGCAGGAGGCCGAAACCCACTATCGCAGCGCCCTGCAACTGGGCATCGACGACCAATATTTGCTGACTGCCTACGCCGAATTCCTGCTCGATCTCAAGCGTCCAGCCGAAGTGGTGGACATGCTCAAGGGCAAGACCCGCAACGACGTACTGCTGCTGCGCCTGGCGCTGGCAGAGCAATCGCTCGGCTTGCCGGAGGCGAAAACCCATCGAGCAGCGATCCAGTCGCGCATCGACGCCGCCCGACAGCGCCAGGACAAGCTGCATCTATCCGACGAAGCGATCTTCGAACTGAGGTTCCGCAACAACCCCCAGGACGCGCTGCGGCTGGCGCGCGAGAACTGGGAGTTGGGGCAGCGCGAGCCGAGCGACGCGCGCATCCTGATGGAGGCCGCGCTGGCGGCGCGCCAGCCGCAAGGCGCGGCGGCGGCGTTGACCTGGCTGAACGGCAATCGCCATGAAGACGCGATCCTGCGGCGCCTGGCCGCGCAGTTGCTCGCGTTGCAGGCCTTGCCGGAGCGCCAGCCGTGAGGCGCTGGCTGTTATGCCTAGTGCTGGCGCTGCACGTCGCGAGCGCCGCTGCCCACAAACCCAGCGACAGCTATCTGATCTTGCAACCGGACGGCGAGCGCATCGAAGGCCAATGGGATATCGCGCTGCGCGACCTCGACTACGCCATCGGCCTGGATAGCGACGACGACGGCGAGATTACCTGGGGCGAGTTGCGCGCGCGCCATGAGGCGATCGCCGCCTATGCGCTGGCGCATCTCGAATTGCGCAGCAACGGCGTCGACTGCCCATCCCTGGCGACCGGCCAGTGGGTGGATAGGCACAGCGACGGAAGCTATACGGTGTTGCGCTTCGAGGCGCGCTGTCCGCTGCGCATTACTATGCTGGAGGCGAGCTACCGCCTGTTCTTCGACCTCGACCCGCAGCACAAGGGCTTGCTGCGACTGGATCTGCCGGCGGGTAAGGGCACGACCACGGCGATCTTTAGCCCGGACACGTCGACACAGACCTTCGAACTGGCCGGCGCGAGCCGCATGCAACAGTTCTTCGATTACCTGAAAAACGGCATATGGCATATTTGGATCGGCTATGATCACATCTTGTTCTTGCTCTCGCTGTTGTTGCCGGCCGTAGCGCATTTCGCCGGGCGGCGCTGGCAGCCGCTGGCAAGCATCAAGCCGGCGTTTTGGGATGTGTTGCGCATCGTCACCGCGTTCACCGTGGCGCATTCGATCACGCTGAGCCTCGCCGCGCTGGGGGTGATCCAGTTACCCTCGCGATGGGTCGAATCGGCGATCGCCCTGTCGGTCGTGCTGGCCGCCGCCAACAACGTGTTTCCTCTGGTGCTGGGGCGACGCTGGGTGGTGGCGTTCTTCTTCGGCCTGATCCACGGCTTCGGCTTCGCCGGCGTGCTGGCCGACCTGGGCCTGCCGCGCGATGCATTGGTGCTGGCGCTGGTGGGATTCAATGTCGGGGTGGAGTTCGGGCAACTGGCCATCGTCACCGCCTTTCTGCCG
>DATETD010000419.1:0-3878 GCA_035283885.1 Rhodocyclaceae bacterium | reverse complement strand
AACGGGACGCTGGAGCGTCCTATACTGCGTTCCCACGCTGGAGCGTGGGAACGATCAAATTCGAAGCAGAATGCATCCGATTGATTTCGGCGCGCCGCGCCACCCCCGACGAGGAGCTTTATTATGCTGACTGAACGCTTGAAGACACGACTCGCCAAAGACCGCCCGACGACATCGATTACGCTGCGCATTCCGGTCGATGTGGTGGAATCGATGAAACACATCGCGCCGCTACGCGGTTTGAGCGGATACCAGACCTTGCTGAAATCGTATATCGGCGAGGGCTTGCGTCGCGACGAGGCCGAATTGATCGACAATCCGTCCGCCCGCTTGATCGAGGCGCTGAAAAGACGCGGCGTGCCGGAAAACGTATTGGCCGAGGCGATTAAGGAGGCGGCGTAGTCGAATGGGTAGGTTGGGCTGACGCAGGAAGCCCAACAACGATGGCGACACGAGCGATGATGTCGGGCGTCCCGAAGCCGCCCCAAGCTATAGGCTCTGCAATAACCAATATCGCGTCGTATGCCACATGTTGGGCTTGATGAGGCCCAGCCCAACCTACGGACTAATGCGCGCCTCGATCCATTTTGACAAGTAGTGTCGTATGTGACACCATTCAATCCATGAGTACACACGAGAAAACCCTCGCCCGCATGCGCAACAACCCGCGCGATTGGCGATTGGACGACCTGAAGGCCATCGCTCTTCGAGTTGGAATCGATTGGCGCAACGAGGGCGGAAGTCATCATGTGTTCTCGTTTCCCGGCGTAGAAGACGACGTGTGCGTTCCGGCGCACCGGCCAATCAAGCCCATATATGTGCGCCAGTTCGTGGCGCTGGTCGATAAGGCAAAGGAGTTGCAGCAATGAGCGAAATCGCTATCCCCCATGTAGAGCCGCCGTTTCCGTTCGAAGCATATACGCATATGATCGAACCCTTGTCCGAGGAGGACGGCGGCGGTTATCTGATCAGCTTTCCCGATCTGCCCGGCTGCATGTCGGACGGGGAGACTATCGAGGCGACGATCGTTAACGGTCGCGATGCGTTTTCCGCTTGGATGTCGGCGCGTGCGCATATGGGCAAGCCGATTCCCGAGCCGAGGCGCCACGGCGAGTCCGCCGCTCCAGTGCGCTTGATGCAGCGCCTGCCGCGCAGTTTGCACGCTAACTTGGTGGCGCGCGCGCGCAGCGAGGGTACGTCCCTCAACACCTTGGTCACGATGCTGCTGGCCGAGGGTTTGGGACGCCGCGAACATTTGAGATGAATAATGCGTAGCTTGGGCCGACGATAGGAAGCCCAACCCTCGCGGCGCTGTTGGGCTTGATGAAGCCCAGCCCATCCTACAGGCTACATATCGGACGGCTTCCTCCCCTCTCCCCTCGCGGGAGAGGGGTCGGGGGAGAGGGGGCTGCGGACAGATCGGACGAGCATTTCCCCCTCTCCCTAACCCTCTCCCGCCAGGGGAGAGGGAGTGCGCCGAACGACGCTCACGCCCAGGCGCATAGGCACGGCGGGCGTCGCAAAAGTCGGCGCTGGCGGGACGGATCGCGAACATGCAGGCTACGAAATCAGAACGGCAAGGTGGCGGTGAGCCAGATGCGGTCTTTAATCCGACTGCCGTCCTGATCGTTGCCGGTGGCGGTGGGGTTGAGGTTGCCGCCGTCGCGGCGCGCCCAGACGAGTTTGAGGTTAAGCCCACTCTCCCCTTGCCAAGCAACGGCCACGCCGCTGCCGCGTAGGCTGTAGTTATTCAGCGACGGTGGGACGGCGAATTCATTACGGTTGACGGTGACGCGTCCGCTGTCGTGAAACGCGGTCAGTACGGTGCGCGGATCGAGGCGATACCTGAGTTCCACGGTCAATAATTCGCCATGCGCGCCGCCGCCTTCGCTGCTGGGATAGGCACGCACGCCGGATGCGCCGCCGAGGTAGAACTTCTCCGAGGAGTCGAGGTTTTTACTCGCGCGCTGACCCGAATAGGCGGCGTAGAGGGAGAGGCCTTCGCTCAGGGCTTGCTGCCGACTCAAGGCGTAGCGCCATTTGTTGTAGCTGCCGTTGGTGCGCGCGCCGGCGGCGTCCGCGGCTTGGTTGGGCGAGCCTTCGAGATTCAGATCGCCTTGAATCAAGGATACGCTGGCGCTGTTCGCGCCGCCGCCGCCTAGACTGTCGAACAGATTGCCCATCAAACCGAGCGTGACGGTTTCGAGCTTGTAGCGCGTGGTGGGATCGATCGAGCCGGTATTCAGGTTGCGTGCGCGGTTGTCGAACGATTTTTGTTCGAGGCCCGCGTTGAAATACAGGTTGCCGAGGCGCGAGCGTATGATCGGGTAATTGGCGTCGATCGCGAGGCTGTCGGATGAGCCATGAATATCGAGCGCCTTGAAGTCGTCGGTAATGACTTTGTAGCGCAGATGCGAGGCGTTGGCGCCGAGGCGCCAGCCATCGTTGCCGACGGGCAGGCTGGCGCCGACGCGCATATAGTCGCTGCCGCGCGTCAAGAGGGCGTTGGCGCTGAACGATTCGCCTTGACCGAAGGGGCTGTTGAGGTTGACGTTGGCGGTCAGGCGCTCGCGTCCGGTGGAGCGCGAGCCGGTGTTGTCGAGGCCGAATTCGCCGACCATCGGCGGTTCGTCGGTGAGTTTGAGCAGCAATTGGGTTTCGCGCTCGCGCGCGCCTTCGCGCAGGGCTCCGGCGACGCTGACGCCGGGCAGGTCGTCGAGCAGCATCAGGGTGCGATCGATGGCGTCGGCATTGAGCGGTTCGCCGGCGCGCTGTTGCGCGGCGACGATATCGAGCAGGCGTTCGCGCGCGACGCGCTGTGCCGCGGCGCCTTCGATCAGCGCGCCGCCGAATACGGCTTCGACGATTTGTATCGTGATCGCGCCGTCGGTGACGTCTTGTTTCGGCAAGTAGGCACGCACGATCCAGCCGGCGGCGCGATAGGCTTTGGCGACATCGGCGGCGGCGGCTTGCAATTGGGCGAAGTTGAGCGAACGGTCGCGATACGGCGCGACGACGGCGGCAAGTTCTTCGTTCGTCAATAGCGTGTTGCCGACAAAGCGGAACGACTTGACCATCACATGCGCGCCGCTGGGCGCTTGCATTTCCTGCGGCAAGGGCGGCAAGGGCGCTCGTTTTCCGGGCAGGGTCGATGGCTGACTGCGTTCGATTTCCTGCAACAAGGAGCCGGCATCGGGGGCGGGTTGGGCGTGTGCCGCCAATGGTAGACACAACGACGGCAAACAAAGCGAGAGTGCAATACGGTAGCGGCGCATGATCGGTTTTCTAGAAGCCTACGGGAGGACGCTAGTTTTACCGAAATGCAGTATCGAGGTGCGCGCTCATTTATACGCAATAACGACGAATCTATACGCGCGAAGGAAGCACGTATTGCCGACTGGCGCTTTTGCGTAGAATCGCCCCACGATGAAAATCCAACTCCCCGCACTTCATGCTAAATGGCTAATCGATCCAGCCTACGTTGACGATGGCTCGCTCTTGCCGGGTAAGCTCGACTATGAGCGGCAGGACTATCCGTTCCCGGCGGAGATCGGCTGCGGCTGGTTCGAGCGTATGACGCTGGCGCAGGGAATTTCGATCTTTCACGGCGCGCATCGTTTTACCCCCCAAGCGGCGGGACGTTTGATTCCCTTGGCCGAATTCAAGCTCGAAATGCCGCAAACGACCTTCGTGGTGCAAACCGTGCACGGCAGTTCGATTTGCCATCGCGAACTGCATCCCCCGACCGAGGTGATTTACAAGCCGGGCCACGACTTTTTTCGCCATGCGGATCGACTGCATATGACGCCATGGATCGATTCGACCGCCGACAGCGATATGAACTGCGCCGCGATAGAAGACAGCGCCCTCGCAGGGCT
>DATETD010000418.1:0-6967 GCA_035283885.1 Rhodocyclaceae bacterium | reverse complement strand
GCCGCAGCCGATTCCCGGCGGCGCCACCAAGCCGCTGCCCGGCGTTGCCACCAAGCCGCTGCCCGGCGTCGCCAATATCGGCGTGCGCCCGACGCTCGCCGACGGCCTGAAGCCGGTGCTCGAAGTCCATTTATTGGATTTCGAGCGCGATATCTACGGCGCGCATGTCACGATCAATTTCCTGCACAAGATTCGCGACGAGAAAAAATTCGCCTCACTCGACGCCCTAAAAGCACAAATCGCAGACGACATCGCCGCAACACGCACCTCCTTCGCCGGAAAAACATAAACCCTAACACCTAGCACCTAACACCTAAAAATGGCCGACTACCGCAAAACGCTCAATATGCCCGACACCCCTTTTCCGATGCGTGGCGATTTGGCCAAGCGCGAGCCGGGCTGGATCGCCCAGTGGCAGGAGAAGCAGCTCTATCGCCGCATTCGCGAGCACGCCAAAGGACGCCCGCGCTTCCTGCTGCACGACGGCCCGCCTTACGCCAACGGCGATATCCACCTCGGCCATGCGGTCAATAAAATCCTCAAAGACATCATCGTCCGCTCCAAAACCCTGGCCGGCTTCGATGCGCCCTACACGCCGGGTTGGGACTGCCATGGCCTGCCAATCGAACATAAAATCGAGGTGCAGCATGGCAAACACCTACCCGCCGATAAAGTGCGCCAGCTTTGTCGCGAATTCGCCGCCGCCCAAGTCGAGCTGCAAAAACAAAGCTTTATCCGCCTAGGCGTGCTCGGCGACTGGGACAATCCCTATTTGACGATGGACTTCGCCAACGAGGCGGGCGAGATTCGCGCGCTGGCCGAGATGGTCAAGCAAGGCTGGGTGTTCAAGGGCTTGAAACCCGTCAACTGGTGCTTCGATTGCGGTTCGGCCTTGGCCGAGGCCGAAGTCGACTATGCCGACAAGCAAAGCCCGGCGATCGATGTCGGCTTGATCTGCGCCGAAGCCGAAAAGCTCGCCGCCGCCTTCGGTCTGCCGACACTCTCTGCGCCGGTCTACGCCATTATTTGGACCACGACCCCGTGGACGATTCCATCCAACCAGGCGCTGAACGTCCATCCCGAGATCGACTACGCGCTGGTCGAAACCCCGCGCGGCATTTTGCTGCTGGCGAGTACGCTGGCGCCCACCTGCTTGCAACGCTATGGCCTGGAGGGGCGCACCCTAGCCACCGCGCGCGGCCACGCCTTGGAGCGGATCGAATTCCATCACCCGTTCTATCCGCGCCGCTCGCCGATTTTTGCGGCGGACTATGTCGGCACCGACACCGGCACCGGCATCGTCCATTGCGCGCCGGCCTATGGTCTCGACGACTTCGTTTCCTGCACCCGCAACGGTTTCAGCTTCGACGACATCGCCAACCCGGTGCAATCCAATGGCGTATTCGCCGCCGATTTGCCGTATTTCGGCGGCCTGCATATCTGGAAAGCCAACCCGCTGATCGTCGACAAACTCAAGGAAGTCGGCGCGCTGTTCGCCCACGAAAAAATCACCCACAGCTATATGCATTGCTGGCGACATCAGACGCCGATCATCTATCGCGCCACCGCCCAGTGGTTCGTCGGCATGGATCACGCGGCCCAGGGCGGCAAAACCTTGCGCGAACTCGCCTTGCAGGGGGTGGACGACACCACCTTCTACCCCTCATGGGGCCAGGCGCGGCTGCGCAGCATGATCGCCAATCGCCCCGACTGGTGCATCTCGCGCCAACGCACTTGGGGGGTGCCGATTCCGTTCTTCCTGCATAAAACCAGCGGCGAACTGCATCCGCGCACCGCCGAACTGATGGAGCAGGTGGCGCTGCGCGTCGAGCGCGAAGGGATCGAAGCCTGGTTCAAGCTCGACCCGCAGGAGTTGCTCGGTGCGGACGCCGCAGACTACGAAAAAATTCACGACACCTTGGACGTATGGTTCGATTCCGGCGCCACGCACTGGCATGTTTTGCGCGGTTCGCATAAAGAGCAAGCGACCGCCGCGCCGACCGACTCGCAACGCTTTGCCGATCTTTACCTCGAGGGATCGGATCAGCATCGCGGCTGGTTCCACTCCTCGCTGCTGGTCGGCTGCGCCATCGACGGCAAGCCGCCCTATGAAGCCTTGCTGACTCACGGCTTCACCGTCGACGCCCAAGGCCGCAAGATGAGCAAATCGCTCGGCAACGGCATCGAACCGCAGGAAATCGGCAATAAGCTCGGCGTGGAGATTCTGCGTCTATGGCTTGCGGCCACCGATTACTCGGGCGAACTGTCGATTTCCAAAGAAATCCTCGATCGCGTGGTCGAGGTCTATCGCCGCTTGCGCAACACCTTGCGCTTTCTGCTCGCCAACACCGCCGACTTCGACGCCGCCACGCAGTTGCTGCCGCCCAGCGAATGGCTGGAAGTGGATCGCTATGCGCTGGCGCTGACGCGCCAACTGCACGACCTATGCACCGAAAGTTATAACCGTTTCGAGTTTCATAAAATCGTGCAGGCGCTGCAAAACTTCTGCGCCGAAGATATGGGCGCGTTCTATCTCGACCTGCTCAAAGATCGACTGTACACCGCCGCCGAGAATTCGCGTCCGCGCCGCGCCGCACAGAGCGCGCTTTGGCATATCCTGCAAGCGGTCACGCGACTGATGGCGCCGATTCTGGCATTCACCGCCGAGGAAATCTGGCAACTCGCGGGCAGCAAGGGTATCGGAGGCATCGATAGTGTGATGCTGACCACATGGCACGCACTGCCGCAGGCCGAGGGCGAAGACG
Organism: Rhodocyclaceae bacterium; assembly: GCA_035283885.1. GTDB lineage: Bacteria > Pseudomonadota > Gammaproteobacteria > Burkholderiales > Rhodocyclaceae > DATETD01. The sequence goes on along the minus strand of DATETD010000418.1, from coordinate 4,202 downwards.
CGTTGCGGCAACGCTGGCAACAGATGCGCGAACTCAGAAGCCAAGTCGCCAAATCGCTCGAAGACCTGCGCTCCGCGGGCAAGATCGGCTCTTCGCTGCAAGCGGAAGTCGAAATCCGCTGCGGCGGCGCGAACCATGAACTGTATGCGAGCTTCAAGGACGATCTACGTTTTATCCTGATGTGCTCGAAAACCACGCTGACGCTCAGCGATGCCGCAACCGAGACGCAAATTATCGCCACCCCGAGCGCCCAGCAAAAATGCGCACGCTGCTGGCATTGGCGCGAGGATGTCGGCCTCAACCATGAGCACCCGCAACTGTGCGGGCGCTGCGTCGCCAATCTATTCGGCGCCGGCGAAGCGCGCGATTTCGCATGACAATCCCCCCGATACGCTGGCTGGCGCTGGCTGCCACCGTCGTTTGCCTCGATCAAATCAGCAAAATATGGATACTGTCGAGTTTCCGCTGGATGGAAACCCTGACGGTCACCTCGTATTTCAATCTGGTGCTGGTCTACAACCCCGGCGCCGCCTTCAGCTTTCTGGCCCAAGCGGGCGGCTGGCAAAAATGGTTTTTCATCGTTCTGGCGCTCGGCATTTCGGTCTGGCTGCTGCAGATGCTGCGCCAACACGCCGAGGATCGCTGGCTGTGCACCGCCCTATCCTTGATACTCGGCGGCGCGCTCGGCAATGTCATCGACCGCTTTCGCTTCGACGCCGTGGTCGACTTTCTCGATTTTCATGTGGCGGGCTATCATTGGCCAGCCTTCAACATCGCCGATTCGGCCATCAGCCTAGGCGTCGCGCTGATGCTCTGGCATCAACTCCGTTCGGCGCCATCAAAGGAAACTGAATGAGCGATATCGTCCAGGCCGACAGCCTGATTACGCTGCATTACCGCGTCGCCACGACCGACGGCGCCGAACTGGTCGGCACTTACGGCTCGACGCCCGCCACCTTGCAATTGGGCAACGGCGAACTCGCGCCGCCGCTGGAACAGTGCATTATCGGCAAGCGCACAGGCGAGCATCATGAATTTACGCTCGAAGCCGAGCGCGCCTTCGGCGCGCACAATCCCCAGTTGATGCAGCGGATCCCGCGCGCGCAAATTCCGGCCAGCATCAGCCCCGCCGAACCCGAACTGCATGGCGCGATCGAGTTTTCGGCGCCGAGCGGGCAAAAATTCACCGGCGTCGTACGCGATCTAAATGAAGAAAGCATTGTCATCGACTTCAACCATCCCCTCGCGGGCAAAGCCGTCCGCTTCGAGGTCGATATCGTCGGCATACTGTGATGGATATCCTGTTAGCCACTCCGCGCGGTTTCTGCGCCGGCGTCGAACGTGCGATCGCGATTGTCGAGCGTGCGCTGGAAAAATTCGGTGCGCCGATTTACGTGCGCCACGAAGTGGTGCATAACCGCTTCGTCGTCGACAATCTCAAAGCCAAAGGCGCGATCTTCGTCGAAGACCTCAGCGAGGTTCCGGCGGGCGCGACGGTGATTTTCAGCGCCCATGGCGTACCGCAAGCGGTGCGCCAAGAGGCCGCCTTGCGCCAACTGACCGTGTTCGACGCCACTTGCCCGCTCGTCACCAAAGTGCATCTCGAAGTCACGCGCCTGCGGCGCCAAAACTATGAAATCATAATGATCGGCCATAAAGGCCATCCCGAAGTCGAAGGTACGATGGGGCAAGCCGACGGCGGCATGCACCTGGTCGAAAGCCTCGACGATGTAGCGACCTTAAAAGTCGGCGCTGACGGGACGGAGACGGATAGGCCATTACTCGCCTATGTGACGCAAACCACGCTATCGGTCGACGACGCCGCGCAAATCGTCAATGCGCTGCGCCAACGCTTCCCGCATATCGTCGGCCCGAAGAAGGACGATATTTGCTACGCCACGCAAAACCGCCAGGACGCGGTGAAAACGCTGGTGGGCAAAGTCGATGTCGTGATCGTGGTCGGCTCGAAAAACAGTTCGAATTCGAATCGCCTGCGCGAAGTCGCCGCCATCGACAATGTACCGGCCTATCTGGTCGATGGCGCCGAACAGATCGACGCGGCCTGGTTATCGGGCCGTAAGCATATCGGCCTCACCGCAGGCGCATCGGCGCCGGAAGTCCTGGTGACGGGCGTCGTCGAACGATTGCAGTCCCTGGGCGCAGGGAATGTGGTTTTGCTCGACGGCGTCACGGAAAACGTCAATTTCCCGTTGCCGAAAGAACTCATGGATTGACTCGATCCTTCAGCCTAAAAACCTTTTTTGTCCACGAAAGACACGAACAAAAACAAGCTGTTGCGCTGAAAGCTTATTCACTCATCGGGCGATCGCCAAAACACAGGCATGTCGTTGATTATTTTCGTGCTTTTCGTGTTTTTCGTGGACGACTGCTTTCTCAAGGTTCGCTATCGTGAAACTGCAACAACTCCGCTATCTGGTCGAAGTGTATCGCCGCAACCTCAGCGTTTCCGATGCCGCCGCCGCGCTGTTCACTTCGCAACCCGGCGTTTCGCGACAGATCCGACTGCTCGAAGAAGAACTCGGCGTCACGATATTCGAGCGCGCCGGCAAACGCCTCACCAGCGTCACGGCGCCGGGCCGCACGATTCTCGAAATCGCCGAACGCATACTGCATGAAGCGCAGAATCTTAAACGCGTCGGCGACGATTACGCCGCAGAAAACGACGCCAAACTCTGCATCGCGACAACGCATACGCAAGCGAGATACACCCTACCCAGCGTCATCTCGCGTTTCGTACAACGGCATCCGACCTTACGGCTGCATGTGCAGCAAGGCAGCCCGACTCAAGTCGCCGCATGGATCATAGCCGGCGCCGCCGACGTCGGCATTGCGACCGAGGCGCTGGAACATCATCCCGAACTGGTCACCCTGCCGTGCTTTCAGTGGTCGCACTTAGTCGTCGTCCCGCATGAGCACGCATTAGCCGGTTGCCGCTCCCTGACGCTGAATACCCTCGCAAACTACCCGATCATTACCTACGACGCGACCTTCACCGGGCGCACGCGCATCGACAAAGCCTTCGAAAAACACAATCTCCAAGCGAACGTAATGCTGACGGCCATCGACTCGGATGTAATCAAAACCTATGTAGAACTCGGCTTGGGCGTTGGAATCATTGCGGAAATGGCGTTCGATCCGCTGCGCGACACCCGCCTCGTCTCGGTCGCCGCCGCCCACCTGTTCGAAGCCAATACAACGCGACTGGCGTTTCGGCGCGACGCCTGGCTGCGCAACTACGAATACGAATTCATCGAACTGCTGGCGCCGCAGCTCACGCGCTCGGTCGTCTGCGCCACCTTGCAAGGCGATGGGATGGACGCCGGGCTTTAATCTTCGTAAGCGAGAAGGTCGGTTTATCGAATATGGCAGCAGTGTTGGTTTGAGGCGCCATAATGCAGTTGAAAATGAAGAAGGGAAGCGGCGCGCTACGCTCGACGCATATTTTCTCGGCACTTTGCTGTCGTTGAGAATCGTGACCATGGCGTCGCCGCCGCGATTTTCGCGCGGCTCGGCATCGCCACGTTACTGGGCGCAGGCGCGCGTTTTGGGCTATAAATCGAATTCCTCCACCGTTAGGCCTGTTCGCCATGTCTGCTCACGACCTGTCCGCCTGGACTCATCCGCATCGTTTCGACCACACCAACCTTCATGCCGAGCGTAGTACGCATTGGGTGATGTGGATTACCGCCGTCGCCATGACAATCGAAATCGCCGCCGGCAACTGGTTCAATTCGATGGCGCTACTGGCCGATGGCTGGCATATGAGTTCGCATGCGGTGGCGATCGGTCTCAGCGCCTTCGCCTATGCCGCAGCGCGACGCTACGCCAAGGATTCCAGCTTTGTCTTCGGCACCTGGAAGATCGAGGTGCTGGCAGGTTTCACCAGTGCGATTCTTCTGCTTGGCGTAGCGGCGACCATGGTTTTCGGCTCGGTCGAACGCCTGTTGACGCCGCAGACGATCCATTACCGCGAGGCCGTAGCGGTCGCCGTACTGGGCTTGGCAGTGAACCTAATATGCGCTTTGATTTTAGGCGGCGCCGGCCATACGCACGACGCACACGATCGCGAGCATAAACACGACCATGGTCACGATCTCAATCTCAAGGCGGCGTATCTGCACGTCGTCACCGATGCGGCCACGTCGGTGCTGGCGATCATCGGCTTGCTCGGCGGCTGGTTC
>DATETD010000417.1:0-6177 GCA_035283885.1 Rhodocyclaceae bacterium | reverse complement strand
GTACGAACCGTTGAATTTATTCTCGTCGATCTTGACGTCGATATCGCCCCTATCGTGCTCGACCGACATATGATTCATATCGACGATAAACGCCTTGATATTGCCGCGCACCTGCTCGACGGTGTCGTTGATAAAGCGCTTTTTGCCCGGAAACGCTTCGAGCGGCGCATCGAAATTGCCTTCGCCGAATTCCTTAATGCACGCCATGGCCTTTTTCTTGACCGCGATATGGCCGAACACCATGGAATTTACGCCTTGAGCCACACGCGCGATATCGTTGCGGAAGCGGGTTTCGTCGATGCGCACGTCGATATCGCCCTTATCGTGTTCCGAGGACATGGAATTCATCTGATCGATCAAGGTTCGGATGGTCGTCTGCATCGTGCGGACTGCATTCGCTAGCGCGCCGATCTCGTCTTTGCTATCGATCTCCAGTTTGAAATTGAAATCGCCATCGGCCATCCTGTTGGCGCTTTCGAGCAACTTTTGCGTCGGAGCGGCGATGCTGCGCGTAATCGCCCACCCCATGGCAACGGTCGCTATGGCGGCGAACGCGCCGATAAATTTCAGCAGAGACTCGGTATCGCCGGCCAGTTTAGCGGCATCCTTGCCGGTGCTTGTCGCCAATTCGGTCTGAAACTCGATTAAGGATTCGACGCTGGCGATATAGTCCGCCAATGCCCGCTTAAACTCATTCTGCATAAAAACGACAGTTTCGTCGCGTTTGCCGGCTTTCAGCAGGTCGATAAATTTATCCTGACTGAGCACATAACTTTGCCGTGCGTCGACGATTTTTCGTAGCAGTTCCTTATCTTTCTCGCTGCCGGACAACTTCTCCAGCCTCTCCAGCCGATCGGATACGATTTTCCGCTGCTCCGAAACCGTATCGAGTGCTTTTTGCGATTCGACCCCACTATAAATGTAGGCGTTTCTCAGTTGGAAGGCGATGACATGGATGGCGTCGACGATATCGTTAGCGTAGATATTCTTCTGCAATCGATCATTCACCAAGCGGTCGATATCCGTATTGAGATGACCGATGCGCAAAACGCCGAGTATCGCGATGGCGATCAGCAGAGTCAACGTGATGGCGAATCCCATTCCCAGTCGAACTCCGATTTTTAGATCTTTCATTACATTACCCCCTATGCTTATTTGGAAAGAGCCGATACGCGCCATGCCGCGACATATCGCCAAAACGACACTTGACTACGATGGATACGTTCCGGATTATGCACAGTTTTCCAACGAAGTCGACAAGCTCGGAAAAAAATACTTACCATGTAACTATACCCATCCAGAAAAACCATATCGAATATCGCGTCTTAGCTGGGATCCAGAAACGAATCTACAAGCGCGGGCCGGCTCCAGCAAGCACTCGAGGTCTACATGCGGTCGACATGACGAAAAGTCGGCGCTGGCGGGACGGTCGCCGCAAACATCGCATTGGGATTTCCCGAAACTTTTCGCCGACGCCCCTTGAAGATCGCCGAATCGCCCTCACCTTGCGCGCTCCATCGGAATTTCAGCAGGAGCATACCTATGCAGGATCAAACTCAAGAGGCCATTCCTCAAGCATTGCCAGAAGCCGCTACGACCACCACCGCCCCCGCTACGCCATCGGACATCGACAGCGCCTCGGCGGTCGAAGTCATGCCCAGCCTGGAGCAGATGCTCGCCACCGCCGAGCGCAAAGCCGCCGAGCATCATGACGCCTGGCTGCGCGCCAAGGCCGAGAGCGAGAACGTCCGTCGCCGCGCGCAGGACGATATTGCCAAGGCCAATAAATTCGCCGTCGAACGCTTCGCCGGCGAATTGCTTGCCGTCAAGGACAGCCTCGAAGCCGCCTTGGCCAATGAAAATCAAAGCGCGGAAAACCTCAAAGCCGGGGTGGAGTTAACTTTGCGCCAACTCACCTCCGCCTTCGATAAGTCCAACCTACGCGAAGTCGATCCGCTCGGCGAAAAATTCGATCCGCATAAGCATCAGGCGATCAGCCAGATCGAAGCCGACGGCGAGCCGAATTCCGTAATCAACGTACTGCAAAAGGGCTACTCCCTCTACGATCGCGTGATCCGCCCCGCACTCGTGGTGGTGTCCAAAGCAAAAACAGCCGCGCCCGACGCTTGAATCCGCACCGATGCGCCCCATATGGGCTGCATCGGCCAACAAAATAGCAAACCTCACTCACTCTTAAAGGAATCACCATGGGAAAGATTATCGGCATCGACCTCGGCACCACCAATAGCTGCGTCGCGATCATGGAAGGCGGCAAGCCCAAAGTCATCGAAAACTCCGAAGGCGCGCGCACCACGCCGTCCATCGTCGCCTACGCCGAAGACGGCGAAATTCTGTGCGGCGCCTCGGCCAAACGCCAAGCCGTCACCAACGCCCGCAACACCCTGTACGCCGTCAAACGCCTGATCGGTCGCCGCTTCGAAGAAAAAGAAGTGCAAAAGGACATCAACATGATGCCCTTCAAGATCGTCAAAGCCGACAACGGCGACGCCTGGGTGCAAGCGCGCGACAAGAAAATGGCGCCGCCGCAAGTCTCCGCCGAAGTGCTGCGCAAAATGAAGAAAACCGCCGAAGACTACCTCGGCGAAGAAGTCACCGAAGCGGTGATCACCGTGCCGGCCTATTTCAACGATAGCCAGCGCCAAGCGACCAAGGATGCCGGCCGTATCGCCGGGCTCGAAGTCAAGCGCATCATCAACGAACCGACCGCCGCCGCCTTGGCCTTCGGTATGGACAAGCAGGAAGGCGACCGCAAGATCGCGGTGTTCGACTTGGGCGGCGGCACCTTCGACATCTCGATCATCGAAATCGCCGAACTCGACGGCGAGCATCAATTCGAAGTGCTGTCGACCAACGGCGACACCTTCCTCGGCGGCGAAGACTTCGACCAGCGTTTGATCGACTACGTGGTCACCGAATTCAAGAAGGAACAAGGCGTCGACCTCAAGAACGACGTGTTGGCGCTGCAACGCCTCAAGGAAGCCGCCGAAAAGGTCAAGATCGAACTGTCGTCCTCCCAACAGACCGAATTCAACCTGCCCTACATCACCGCCGACGCCTCCGGCCCTAAGCATTTGGCGTTGAAACTCAACCGCGCCAAGTTCGAATCGCTGGTCGACGACCTGATCGAGCGCACCATCGAACCCTGCCGCATCGCGATCAAGGACGCCGGCGTCAAGCTCACCGACATCACCGACGTGATCCTGGTCGGCGGTATGACGCGCATGCCCAAGGTGCAGGACAAGGTTAAGGAATTTTTCGGCCGCGAACCGCGTCGCGACGTCAATCCCGACGAAGCCGTCGCGATCGGCGCCTCGATTCAAGGCGGCGTGCTGCAAGGCGAAGTCAAGGACGTGCTGCTGCTCGACGTCTGCCCGCTGTCGCTCGGCATCGAAACCTTGGGCGGCGTGATGACCAAGCTGATCACCAAGAACACCACGATCCCGACCAAGACCAGTCAAGTATTCTCGACCGCCGAAGACGGCCAGAACGCCGTGACCATCCACGTGATGCAAGGCGAGCGCGAAATGGCCAGCGGCAACAAGAGCTTGGGTCAGTTCAACCTCGCCGACATCCCGCCCGCGCCGCGCGGCATGCCGCAGATCGAAGTCACTTTCGATATCGACGCCAACGGCATTCTGCATGTCTCGGCCAAGGACAAAGGCACCGGCAAGGAAAACAAGATCACCATCAAGGCCAACTCGGGCTTGTCCGAAGCGGAAATCCAGAACATGGTCAAAGACGCCGAAATCCACGCCGAAGAGGACCGCAAGGCGCATGAACTGATCGAAGCGCGCAACCAGTGCGACGGCATGATCCATTCGATCAAGAAGGCGCTCAAAGACCACGGCGATAAGCTCGACGCCGGCGAAAAGGCCAAGATCGAAGATGCGATCAAGGATGCCGAAAGCACGCTCAAGTCCGACGACAAAGCGGCGATCGAAGCCAAGACCGAAGCGCTGGCGCACGCCTCGCAGAAGCTCGGCGAGAAGATCTACGGCGATATGCAGGGTGCTGCCGGCGCCGCCGCTGGAGCAGGCGCGGGAGCGGGAGCTTCGTCGTCCGGCAGCGACAAGAAAGATGGCGACGACGTAGTGGATGCCGAATTTACCGAAGTCAAAGACAAGAAGTAATTTCCCTCCAACCGAAGTCGACACGGAACCGGCGCGCAACGTGCGCCGCCTTCCGTGTCTTACGTTATCTGGGGCTGAATACCGATGGCAAAACGCGACTATTACGAAACACTCGGCGTCAATCGCGACGCATCCGAGGACGATTTGAAAAAGGCCTACCGCAAGCTGGCCATGAAATACCATCCGGATCGCAACCCGGACAATCCGAAAGCGGAAGATCAGTTCAAGGAAGCCAAACAGGCCTACGAAATTCTTTCGGATAGCAAGAAACGCCAGGCCTACGACCAATTCGGCCATGCCGGCGTCGATCAGCAATCCGGCGGCGGCGCGGGCGGCATGGGCGGCTTTGCCGACGCCTTCTCCGACATCTTCGGCGACATCTTCGGCGGCAGCGGCGGCGGCGGTCGCGGGCGCAGCAACGTCTACCGCGGCGCCGACCTGCGTTACAACCTCGACGTCACGCTCGAAGAAGCCGCGCGCGGCACCGAAACGCGCATCCGCATCCCGACCATGGCGGAATGCGACTCCTGCAACGGCAGCGGCGCGAAAAAAGGCACGCAACCCAAGACCTGCCCGACCTGCGCCGGTCACGGTCAAGTACGCATGCAGCAAGGCTTTTTCTCGATCCAGCAAAGCTGTCCGAAATGCCACGGCACCGGTCGCTATATTCCCGAACCGTGCAACGCCTGTAGCGGCTCGGGCCGCGTCAAGCAACACAAGACCCTATCGGTGAAGATTCCTTCGGGAATCGACGAAGGCGATCGCATCCGGCTCACCGGCGAAGGCGAACCCGGCGTCAACGGCGGCCCACCCGGCGATCTGTACGTGCAGATTCACCTCAAGGCGCACACGGTATTCCAACGAGATCACGACGATCTGCATTGCGAAATGCCGATCAGTTTCGTTACCGCCGCATTGGGCGGCGAAATCGAAATTCCGACGCTAGACGGCGTGGCGAAACTCAAAGTGCCGCCCGAAACGCAAACCGGCAAGATCTTCCGTCTGCGCGGTAAGGGCATCAAAGGCGTGCGCTCGATCGGTCAAGGCGACCTGCTCTGCCATGTGGTGATCGAAACCCCGGTCAGCCTGACGGATCGGCAGAAGGAATTGCTGCAGGAATTCGAAGAAATCAGCCAGGGTAATGCCGGTCGCCATAATCCGCGCTCGCAAGGCTGGTTGGATCGGGTGAGGGACTTTTTCAAGAGCTGATTCGAAAATCTTTTGCCCACGAAAGGCGCGAAAATCCGCACGGGTTTTCGCGCTTTTTTTGCAAACAGTCGCTATCTTTCACTAAAGTTTAACCTCAGTTCGAGAACTCGAAGCGTCCCAGGCGGGTGAGATCATCGTAAACTAACCTCGGTTTGAAACCCCGCCCTTTAGGGCGGCGGGAGCTAACCCCGGCCTAAAGGCCGGGGTTTCGGCGACCGTTTTGGGAGGGGATGCAAACCCCCAATACTGTTGAATTTAGCAAAATCTCCCCCATTTCTGTGTGGCTTGATTTATGTCAAAAAGGCTGCCCGAAATGACTACAACCGCCATCCTGAATTTCTACGACAAGCTTGTCAGTCTCGTACCATCATTTTGCCAAACAGTTAAAAAGGCGAGGGATGAAGACTTCACTCGTGATAGCAAGCTCCCCTTGCCGCGACTTATTGCAACCATTCTGAATTTGGTTGCCAACGGCTCTCGCTATGATGGTGTAGATATCAAATTGGCAGACTTTTTTGGTTTGTCAAAACGCGGAGGCCTTTGGCCGGAAGCTCAAATACCCCATCGTAGTGCGCTGACCAAAGCGCGCAGTAAGCTCGACTGGACAGCGTTCGTCGAACTTTTACGTAGAACTATCGACTTGGTATATCAAGTATTCCCTCAACGCGATGAATATATGCGGATTTCACGTCATCGTGACCGGTCATTTCACCAAAGCGTGACCGACCGTTTCACCAAAGCGTGACCGCTCATTTCACGTGATCGTGACCGACAGCAAGGTGGATGCTGCATGGATAGTTAGCGGTATTCTCCTCGC
>DATETD010000416.1:0-5484 GCA_035283885.1 Rhodocyclaceae bacterium | reverse complement strand
TACCAGCCAGCCGGCAGCGAGCGCCACCGACTATGCGACGAGTTGTGCGGCCAGCGGCGTGAGTTGCTCGATGAGTTCCACCGCCGCCAGTGCGGCATGCGCCAGCGGGCAGCGTTATATGGTGCGCGATAAGGTCGTCGCCACCAGCGTCGTCGCGACCGCCTCATGTGTAACGAATACGAATTCGCAAAATCCCACCTGTCCGTCGGGCGCAAGCTGCGAGTGGGTCGATATGGGGCAAGGCTCGTGCAGCCCGGCGTCGAAGCATAACTTCGAGTACCGAGCGACGACGACCACATACACCGATAAGGGGTATTCCTTGGCTTGCGCCTCCAGCGCGGCGGCGGCCGGCACCAGCGGGTATAGCTGCTCGGGCGTATGCGAAATCAACGCCAGCAGCACCTCGGCGAGCGCGCTGAGCTGCCCGTCGGGATCGGCGGCGTATAACGTCACCAAGGTCACGCCGAGCAGCACTACCAATCTAGGCTACAGCCTGGCCTGCTATTCCAGTGCGCCGACTGCGGCGGTCGGCGGCGCGGGGTATACCGCTGCCGGTACGCTGACGATCGATAGTAGCCTCACCAGCAGCGGCGCGCTGACCTGTCCGTCGAGCTATAGCGCCTACGCCGTGACTTGGCCGGCGACGAATGTTTCGCAGTCGCTGGGGTATACCTCAAGCTGTTATGCCTCGGCGGCGGAGGCCTCGACCGCCGATTATGCGGCGTCGTGCAGCGGCAGCGGGGTGAGCTGCGCGATCGATAGCGGAACATCGACCACCGATTCGACCACGGCGTGCGGCAGCGGCATGTCGCGCCCGATGGTGGTCGGTTCGACCGGTTCGGCATCCGCAGCGACCGGCACGTATTCGACGGCGAGCAATATGTATATGGCCGACGAATGGACGCGCTTTATGCACCAGGCCGATCTCAACAGCGCGGCGAGCGGCACGCAGAATGTGACCACGTATACCATCGACGTCTATAACAAACAGCAGAACGCCGAGCATACGGCCTTGATGATGAGCATGGCGATGCAAGGTGGTGGGCGTTATTTCGCCGCCAAAAATCAAGAGATGATTTTGGACGCCTTGAAGCAGATCGTCGCCGAAATTCAATCGGTGAATTCGACCTTTGCCTCTGCCAGTCTGCCGGTGAACGCCACCAATCGCACGCAAAACGCCAATCAGGTGTTTATCGGCATGTTTCGCCCCGACCCGAACGCCGCGCCGCGCTGGTTCGGTAACCTCAAACAGTATCAAGTCGGCCTAGTGAATGGCGTGCTCGATCTGGTGGATAAGGACGGCGTTGCGGCGACGAATACTCAGACCGGGTTTATCGCCGATTGCGCCGCGAGTTTCTGGACGAGCGATGCGTATTATGTTGATGATAATGACGTCAAACGCGGGTATTGGGAGAATGTGATCGACGGCGCAACGGCGATCAGTCCCACACCGAAAAGCAACTGCATCACCTCCGGGGTCGTAGGCTATTCGGACACCCCGGACGGGCCGACGGTGGAGAAGGGGGCGGTGGCGAGCGTGATCCGGCGCGGCAATAATCCGCCGACCACGACGACGACGCCGACCTGGGCGGTCAATCGCACCGTCTATACGCGCTCGGGCAGCAGCTTGACGGCGTTTACGACCGGCAGCACGGGCTTATCGTCGAATCTGGTGGATTACACGCTGGGCAAGGACGTGAATGTCGTCGGCAGTCATCTTTCCGAGCAGACGCAAACTCAGTTTCAGGCGGCGACGGCGAGTAATACCGTGCGCCCCTCGGTGCATGGCGATGTGGTGCATTCGCGGCCCTTGCCGATCAACTACGGTAGTTCGAGTAGCGTCGTCGTGTATTACGGCGCCAACGACGGGACCTTGCGCGCCGTCGATTCTTCCACCGGCAAGGAATTGTGGGCGTTCATCCCTCCCGAATTCAATAGCCGCTTGCAGCGCTTGATGGATAACTCGCCCTTGGTGAGTTATCCCAATCTCAGCGCTTCGATCACGCCGACGCCGACCAAGAAAGATTACTTTTTCGATGGCTCGATCGGCTTGCTGCAAAACGCCGACAACAGCAAGGTTTGGATCTATCCTACGCAGCGCCGCGGCGGTCGTATGATCTATGGCATGGATGTTACGACGCCGAACGCGCCGACCATCAAGTGGTATCAAGGTTGCGAAACCAACAGCACGACCAGCGACGTCAATTGCAGTTCGGGTTTTACCGGCATCGGTCAGACATGGTCGACGCCGGTGGCGGCATATATCAAAGGGTATTCGACGACGACTCCGGTGGTGATCGTCGGCGGCGGTTACGATACCTGCGAGGATGCCGATACCGCATCGCCCTCGTGCGCCAACCCCAAGGGGGCGGTGGTGTACATTATCAATGCCGATACGGGCGAATCGATACGCAGCTTTACTACGACGCGCAGCGTCGTCGCAGATATTGCCCTGGCGGATATCGACGGCGACCGGTATGTCGATTACGCCTATGTCGCCGATACGGGAGGGAATATCTACCGCATCAATTTCCTCGCGGGACCGGATGTTGCGGGTAAATCGACCACTCAGGCGTTGGAATCGAGCGAATGGAGCCTCTATCGCGTTGCCTATACCAATGGGGGCGGTCGCAAGTTTTTATTCAATCCGGGCTTGTTGCCCTATAAAGGCAGCAGCGTGTATGTGGCGATCGCTTCCGGCGATCGCGAGCATCCCTTGGAGACGAATTATCCGTATGCGAGCGTGCAGAATCGCGCCTATGTGTATCTCGATAGCATGTCCGCTTACAATGCGGCGCCGACGGCGTGCGATCTCGATTCCGATACCTGCTCGGTCGATTACACCACGCCTTCCACCTGCGATAGCGCCAAGGTTCTTCCCGGCGGCACGCCAAAAGCCTGGCGTATGGCATTGACGCAATACGGGCAGGGCGAACAGGCGGTGACTTCGGCGTTGATTGCCGGTGGCATGGTGACGTTCAGCACCAATCGACCGATTCCGGCGGCGAGCGGAAGCTGCGGATACGCCTTGGGTGAAGCGCGCGGCTACTGGGTGAATCTGCTGAACGCTTCGGGAGCGGTCGGCTCCAGCAATGCGACCTGCGGCGGAGACCGTTCGGCGACATTTGCCGGCGGCGGCTTGCCGCCTTCGCCGGTATTGGGCGTGGTGCCGGTCGACGGCACGCCGATGGTGGTGGTGATCGGCGCGCCGCCGCGCGACGGCAGCGCAGCTTCGCCGGTGAAGCCGAGTCGTATCAAACCTGCGGTTTCGCCGACGCGCACCCGTAAATACCAGTATCTTAAAGTGGATAAATGATCCGCAGGGATTTCGTCATCCTAGAAAAAACGGTTGTCCGCAGATTACGCAGATTTTCGCAGATAAAACAACGACTAAGATCTGCGCAATCTGCGGATTGAACTGAGGTTTTTGGGATCATCCGTCTCGCCAGAGCCGACTTTCGATGCCGGAGTCGCAACGGACCATCAATTCATCCGAAATCGCTGCACGGTTTCGTTGAGTTGCGCGGAGAGATCGGCCAAGCGTTGAGCCGCCGTCGAGACATTCGAGATGGTCGAATTGTTTTGTTCGGACATCTGGGCGATCGACTCGACGCGTTTGGCGAGGTCGGTGCTGGCCAGGCGTTGTTCGCGCATCGCCAGCGAGATCGATTCGATCGCGTTGACCACGGCTTGGGCGCTATGTTCGGTTTCGCGGATCGACAGGGCGGCGGTTTCGGTATTGCTCGACACCGCTTCGACCTTGGCGCGGCTTTCTTGCATGCCGGACACCGTGCTGCTGGCGCTGGCTTGAATGGTCTCGACCAGCAAGCGGATTTCCTGGGCGGCGGTGGTGGTGCGTTCGGCCAGTTTGCGCACCTCGTCGGCCACCACGGCAAAGCCGCGCCCTTGTTCGCCGGCGCGGGCGGCTTCGATGGCGGCGTTGAGCGCCAGCAGATTGGTTTGGCTCGCCACATCGGTAATCAGCGCGGTGATGGTGCTGACTTTCGCGATGTCTTCGGACAGCGTGCGCAGTTGTTCGGCCGACTGGACAACGCGCGTGCTGACTTCTTTGACCTGCACCGAGGCGTCCGACACCACGGCGCTGCCGCTGCGCGCCCGGTCGCCTGCGGCGCTGGCTTGTTGAGTGGCGTGCTCGGAATTATTGGTGACATTGTCGATGCTGACGGTCAGTTCTTCGATCGACGCCGCCGCCGCCGAGGTGGCTTCGGATTGATTATTGAGCGCAGCGACGACTTGCTCCGAAGAGTTCGTCAAATCTTGCGCGGTTCTTTCGACGTTTTGCGCGACCGACGAAATCTGGCCGACGCTGCTGCGTAAGGATGTCTGGGTGGCGCGCAAGGCTTCGAGCATTTTCGCCACTTCGTCGCTGCCGGAGATTTCGATACGCGCGCTCAAGTCGCCTTCGCTGATGCGCTTGAGTTCGCTCATTGCCTGATTCAGCGCGCCGATAATGTTGTTCATCATCGACCAGCCGAGTAGGGACATCGTTGCAATGAGCAGCGCGCCGATGGCTAAGTCGGTGGTTCGCAGTTCGGTAACGATTTTGGCGCTGTCTTGGCTGGCTTGTTTGGCTTGTTTGGCTTGATAGTCGATCAGTTCGGTCAGCGTATTTTCGGGTGCCGGAAAGGCGGGGCGCACTTCTTTGTCGAATACGACGCCAGCCTCTTCGGCTTCGCCTTTATCGATATGCGCCAGAGCCTTATGGGCCGCCGCAGTGAAGATCGGCCAACTGGCGTCGAATTTTTTAAGGAGGGCCTCCTCATTCGCGTCGATGGGACTCGAGCGAAACTGGTTCAGCAACTCGTTGATTAGCGCCTCGTTTTTAGCCAGTTCGGAATGGCTTTGCCGCTGGCTGTCGGGGTCTTTAAGGGTCGCGTAAGCGATCGCGTGGCGTCGGTAATCCAGCGCGGCGATTTTCATATTGCCGATTGCTACGATGGGCAATGTGTTGCCGGTATACATGTCGTCCAACAGAGTTTGAACCTTGACGATGCCGTGTTGGCCGACAATTCCCGTAGCAATCATACCGATGAAGCCGACGACGATCAGTAGGCCGATTTTAAGTTTTATCGAATAATTCGACAGCAGTTCGTTCATGATGACTCCAGAGGGAGGACGAGAGGTAAAGGGAGTAAGGCGCGGGTTTGGCGTCGCATTTCCGCTGAAAACTTGAAATTTCCGCCAGCGAAAGCGGTGGAATGTGATATGTTCCACGCCCCCGCCACCGGGGTGATTCCACAGACCATTATGGCAGCTAACGTGACCGACAAAATTCCACAATTAGGCGACTTATCCGGCTTTATCGCGCGGTTCGGCTTTCAGGCGTTGCAACAAGGACAAGAGATCGAGGCGGCGGGGCGGGTGGAAATCGTCGGGGTGTCGCACGATGTCGATGAGATCAAAGTGACCGCGATGCTCTCGGCGCAAGGCGGGCGTAGCGATATGGCGCATATTTGGTTCGAT
>DATETD010000415.1:0-4872 GCA_035283885.1 Rhodocyclaceae bacterium | reverse complement strand
ATCGAACCAGTCGTCGATTTGCTCGACCGGCGCTTGCTCGATTCGTTGCCGAATGGCGTCCGGGATGTGTTTGAAGCGCCGCGATAGGGCGCGCAGCAGTAGGGATTGCTTGGCGGTTTGCGCGCCGAGAAGCCGCCCCCGTTGCTCGCCCCGTTGCTCACCCCGTTGCTCGCCCAGCAGCACCCCCTCGGCAATCGCTTGCGCCTTCCAGCGGTCGATATTCGTCTCCAGCATATCCGTTCCTTCCAATAGTTGTTCGACATCGGGAACCGCCACGCCCGGCAGTTTATGACTCAGCCGGTATTTCATCCATTGCATTACCGCGCGGTCGATTCGTTGCTTGTACGGCGATTGCGCCACCATCTTGGCCAAATGTCGAATCGCTTGTTTCGCCGATTCGATATCGGGCGTATGTTCGAAGCGAAAAATCGCCGCCGTGACGCGCTGCATCGCTTCCAACGTGGCGGCGCCATACGCGCCTTCGTCGATCAGCCAGAATTTTAGCCGCGGCTGAAACGGTTTCAGCGGCGCCGGATGGGAGCGGATCGCGTCGTAGAGTTCCGCGCTATGCCGCCAGCGCGCATCGCCATTGTAGATCAGCATCGGCAACACCGGCGGCAGGCCGTCGTCGATGCTAACCGCTTTGCTGCGCACTAGGTGATCGTACAATGCGGCGACATATTGCATTATACGCACCGGCATCGCGCGGTCGATCGTCGATTGAAACTCCATCAATAAATACAGATAGATGCGCTCGCCGCTCAATTCGACCGACCAGACGATATCGTCTTCGCTTCGCCGCATCGCCGGGGTGACGTAATGACCGTTTTCTAAGCGCAAGGTCGAATAGTCCAGCAAGGCAGACACCCCGGCGGGAGCGAAGGCCTCAAGCAATTCCTGCACCAACTCGGCATGCGAGAACAGGAATTTATAGCCGTTGTCGTGTAAGGTC
Source organism: Rhodocyclaceae bacterium (assembly GCA_035283885.1). Taxonomy (GTDB): domain Bacteria; phylum Pseudomonadota; class Gammaproteobacteria; order Burkholderiales; family Rhodocyclaceae; genus DATETD01. Next base: position 3,920 of record DATETD010000415.1, on the reverse strand, counting down.
GGGCGTAGTGTCATGATCGTGTCGTTGTGGCGAATCCATAGTATAAACCGCCGTCCGTTTGCCATACCGCCACGCCCATTCTCGCGCCATGCTCTATCTCATCCCTGGATTCAATCTGATTAAAAAGCCGATACTTTCGGGTATCGGCGCGAATCTCGCCAACGAATTGATCGACGTTATCGCTCGGGCGTTGCGCACGATCCTGATCTTGCAAAACGGCGCGCTATTCGGTTCGCTGGCGCTCGGCGTCTATCTCCCCGTTCTCGGCGACATGCTGTTCCTGGCGGTCTATGTCGTAATCATCATCTATGGCTTGTATTCGATTTATGAAGAAAAGCGCTTCGTCGCGTTCGTGCTGGAGCAAGGCAGCATCAGAAAGGCGATCGGCAAGGAATTGATGGCGCAGATTCACGATCGTATCGGTACGGCGGGGCTGGTCGTCGGCTGCATTCTGTTCGACATGCAAACCTTGGCCAACGAAACCGGCGATTACATTTGGGAAATCGCCAAAGGAATGCTGACGACGGCGGCCATCGTGCTTGCGCTGAATCTGATCGTGGTGCGCATGACGATCATTCCCGTATTGCATCACCGTCTCTTTTCTTGACTGCGACGCCGCCGCCTGTGCCGAGCCGGCTGAAATTTCTTGCGTCCGATGCTATGCTTCGCCGCCGACCGCTCCCGACCGCTCCCGACCTCTCATATCGCCGAACCATGACGAACAAAAAAATCATCGATGTCGCCGCCGCCGTGATCGAACGCGAGGACGGCGCATATCTGCTCGGACAGCGCGCCCCGGATACGTTTTATCCGGGTTATTGGGAATTCCCCGGCGGTAAAATCGAAGCCGGCGAAAGCGCCCATGCGGCGCTGGTGCGCGAATTGCACGAAGAACTCGAAATCGAGGTGCTGCGCGCCGACCCGTGGTTACGCCGCGAGCATCGCTACGAACACGGCCATGTCCGGCTGCAATTCTTTCGCGTGCGCGCGTGGCGCGGCGAGTGTAAAGATCATGTGCATAGCGCGCTGACTTGGCAACGACCCGCCGCGCCCTATGTCGCGCCGATGCTGCCGGCGAATGCTTCGGTGCTGAAAGCGCTCGAACTGCCGCCGTTTTACGCCATCACCCACGCCGCGGAACTCGGCGCGACGCATCAATTGGCGGCGCTGGACGAGGCGCTACGGCGCGGCCTCAAGCTGCTGCAATTGCGCGAACCCGATCTGACGCCGACGGCGCGCGCCGATTTTTATGCGCGCGCCGTGGAGTTATGCCGTCGCGCCGATGCGCGCGTACTGGTCAATCGCGACGCCGAGTTGGCGCGCCGCGTCGGCGCGGACGGCGTCCATCTGTCGTCGGCGCAACTCGCCGTCTGCACGCAACGTCCCGATTTCCCGCTGGTCGCCGCCTCGTGCCATTCCCCCGCCGAACTGGAGCAAGCCGCGCGCCTGGGCTGCGATTTCACGGTTTACGGCCCGGTCGAAACCAGCGCCACGCATCCCGAGCGCAACGGCATCGGCTGGGACGCTTTCGCCGCGCAGCTATCCGTCCCGCCAGCACCGACTTTTGCGCTCGGCGGGCTGTCGGCGCAGGATATCGACATCGCACGGCGTTGCGGCGCGCATGGCGTCGCCGCGATACGCTCGGCATGGAGCGACCGAGCGGAGCGCCGATAAGCCATTCGGATGGCCCCAGAAAGCCGTTGTCCGCAGATTACGCCGATTTCCGCAGATAAAACAACGACTCAGAGTGGATAGGCGATGCAGCTTTCGGGCGATGCGCCAAGAATTCTCAATTCTATGGAAATCTGCGCTAATCTGCGCAATCTGTGGATTGAAAATGTAATATCATCGACGATATTCAACGCTGCTGCATACGGCGGCGTCAAAAAATCAAGGAGGCTTCCGTGTCGTTCACCCTGCTACCCGACGAACCCAAGCAGGCATTGCGCATTCGGCGCTTGTTCATGGCGCTCGCCGTGTGGGGACTCAGCGCCATTCCGCTCACCTATTGCGCCATCACCGGCCTGATGATGTGGCAGCCTGCCCTGGCGATGGGTTTCGTGGTGCTGCTCTACCACGCCGCCTTTTATCTGATTATGCGCACCGACTTGAACAAGCGTTTCGACGATCCGAGCATGACGACTCAACAGATCGCCACCGCCATCCCCCTGATTATCTTCGGCTTGATTTTTTGCGGCGAGGCGCGCGGCGCGTTTCTAGTCACGCCCTTCGTCGCGCTGGTGTTCGGCTGCTTTATTCTGAAACGCAGTACGCTGATTTGGCTGAGTATTTTTGCAGTCCTCGGGCTGGTGGCCTCGCTACCCTTGATCGCCTGGGTGGACGGCCCGCGTTTCAATCAAACGCGGGAAATCGGCAACTTGCTGATTTTCGCTACTTTTTTGCCGTTCCTGTCGATCTTGGCCGGCGGCATCAGCTCCTTGCGTTTCCGATTGATGGAAAAAAACACCGAACTCGCCACCGCCTTGCACACCATCAGCGAACTGGCGACCCACGACGAATTGACGGGCATCTACAACCGCCGCTATATCATGGACGTCATGCGTCATGAAAAGAACCGCACCGACCGCGGCGGCGGCTGTTTCTGTATATGCATCATGGACATCGATTTCTTCAAGCGCGTCAACGATACCTATGGTCACGGCGCCGGCGACGAGGTGCTCAAAACCTTCGCCAAACAAACGCAGAATCTACTGCGCACCACCGATTTCTTCGGTCGCTGGGGCGGCGAAGAGTTCGTCTTGATGCTGCCGAACACCTCGATGGAACTGGCGCTGATTTGTCTGGAACGCATCCGCGAACTGATGGAGAGCACCCGCTTCCCCGAGATCGACCGGGACTTGCAGGTCACCGTCTCCCAAGGTTTGGTGCAATACGCCTTGCCCGAAGCAATCTCCGCCACGCTGGAGCGCGCCGACGTCGCGCTCTACCGCGCCAAACGCAATGGCCGCAACCGCGTCGAAACCATGGGAGTTAACCAATTAGCCTAAATATCTCTTATTATCCATAAAATATGAATAAAAACAATAGGTTGAACTAGAAGCCCATTCACCCGTTGGCTGAGAATCTAAAGGCCGGCATGTAATAAATCGACTGCGCAAGCCAGAGGGGCTAGGGCGGCGCTCAATCGAGCCGCACCCGATACGCTTCCGCCAGCGAGGTCTTGTAATTGCGCGCCAGCTCCAGCGCATTGCGCGTCAGCGGCACCATGCCATCGTCCAGGGCCTGCTTCAGCAACTCGTCGTCGTTGCAGCCGCGGGTGATCTTTTCCTGCAAGGCGGGCGTGACGCGCAAGAGTTCGTACACCGAGGTTCGCCCGCGATAGCCCGTGCCGCTGCATTCGTCGCAGCCGGTTCCCTTCATGAACAATTCGTCTTCGCTCACTCCCATGATGCGCCGCATCGCCGCATCGACCTGTTCGGCGTCCATGCAGTTCAGGCAGTTGGTGCGCACCAACCGTTGCGCTTGAACGCCCAGCAAGGTGGATGACAATAGATAGGGAACCACGCCGATATCGCGCAGACGCGAGATGGCGCCGACGGCGTTATTGGTATGCAAAGTCGACAACACGATATGCCCGGTCAATGCACTCTTGACGGCGATTTCCGCCGTTTCCTTATCGCGAATCTCGCCGATCAAGATGGCGTCAGGATCGTGACGCAAGATTTGACGCAAGGCCACGGCAAATGTGAAACCGATATCGGTGCGCGCCTGCACCTGTTCGATGCCGTCGATGCGAAATTCGACCGGGTCTTCCACGGTAATGATATTGAGATTTTTGCTGCGCAGCTCGCGCAGGCAGGAATACAGCGTCGTCGATTTGCCCGATCCGGTCGGCCCGGTCACCAGAAACAGGCCGAAACTCTTATCGAGCATTTCCCTGACCGCGTCCAAATCTCTCT
>DATETD010000414.1:0-2342 GCA_035283885.1 Rhodocyclaceae bacterium | reverse complement strand
TGGCATTTTGACCGAGTTTCGTCGTCGAATTTAAGCGGCAATGACAGTTTGTTTTCGTCGTTATCGTGCCGATCCGTCCCGCCAGCGCCGAGTTTCATCGGCCAGCCTGCACATACCAATTGGGCTAAATTCCATTGATATGCATTCACTTCATCGATATAGTGCATGTGGAAGCGGCCTTAGTCGCGAAGAGCGTCCGCTTAATCTCAATGATCGGACTCCTTGCCACCGACCGCTATGCGGCAAAGACCACCCTCAGAATAGGGCCGTCATACCTTAAGCGAGAGGCCGGATGATTCAAGGCAATCGTCATCTGCGGACAACTGCTTTTTCTAGGGTGAGTTTGCCTTCGTGTCGCGAATTCGCCCGCAGCGCCGAACCGAATTTTATCGGCGCGCGCCTAGAGTCGCTTTGCAATCGGAGAAGATCGAATTGAAGACCCCGTATTTCGCTGGCGCGAAAATCCTTATCGCATACATCGTCGCATCGTCTTTCGCCTCCTCCGCCTCCGCACTGGATACCGCCAAGCTGAACGAGGCGGTGCGGATCGAAGAGGCGAGATTGCAAGCCAGAGTCGGCATGGCGGTGTTCAACGCCACGACCGGGAAGACTTGGCGCTACCGAGGCGACGAACGCTTCCCGCTGAACAGCACGCATAAGACGTTCGCGTGCGCCGCACTGCTCGCGAAGGTCGATGGCAAGTCGCTCTCGCTGGATCGAGAAGTATCGATTCGCCGCGAGATGCTGCTGCCGTATTCGCCCATCGTCGAGAAAGCGCCGCTGCCGCACACCATGACACTCGGCAAGATTTGCCATGCGTCGGTGAGTTATAGCGACAACGCGGCGGCCAATATCGTCCTCGACGCCATTGGCGGGCCGAACGGATTCACCGCTTACATGCAATCCATCGGCGATGAAACGACTCGTCTCGATCGCAAAGAACCCGAGTTGAACGCAGCGACGCCGGGCGACCTACGCGACACCACCACACCCAACGCCATCGTCGCCAGCTTGAGGAAAGTCCTGCTCGGCGAGGCATTGTCGGCATCGTCGCGACGCGAATTGACGCAATGGATGCTGGACGATAAGGTCGCCGACGCCTTATTGCGCGCGTCATTGCCCGCCGATTGGAAAATCGCCGACAAGACCGGCGCGGGCGGCTACGGCTCCCGTTCGATCGTCGCCGTAATCTGGCCGCCAGCGCAGCTGCCACTGGTGGTCGGCGTCTATATCACGCAAACCCAGGCGTCGATGCAGGAAAGCAATCGCGCCATCGCAACCATCGGCGCCGCATTGAAAGATGCGCTCGGCCTGTGATGCGACGACGAGCCGTCTTGTCAGCGCCGACTTTTCAGGCCGCGTAGCTTGGGCTGACAAAGGAAGTCCACTGTTTGGCGAATGATGAAATGTTGTCCTCGGTAAAAATTGCGTTGTCGATTTATTAAATGTCATCGCCAGCATCGCCGCTGACGACGGTAACGAATAAGGCGGGCGACGCTTGGAGTCGAGGCGCGCTATCATCTCGACGAGTTTCGATAAGGAGCGAGGCATGAGGCAGCGCGAACGCATTGACTGCAACACCGAGGAGGCCGTCCGGCGCTTCCTTGCTTTGATCGCCACCCGCTACGACATGGCGGGTGCAATCGTCTATGGCAGCCGGGCGCGGGGGACGCATCGCCCCGACAGCGATGCCGATGTGGTCGTACTCCTGAAAGGCGAGCATCGAAGGGTTCTGCCGACCACGCTGGCCATGGCCGACGCCGCCTACGACGTGCTGCTGGAAACGGGGATCAACATCTCGCCTCTGCCGGTGTGGCTGGATGAATGGGAGCACCCGGAGAACTATTCGAACCCAGCGCTGCTGCACACCATCGCCAGGGAGGGAATCCGGCTGTGAAGGCGCAAGACTTGATGGCGAAGGCCGTACAGGCGGCAGCATCGGCGAAGGTGCTGCTCGATATTGGAGACGCCGACGGCGCATCCAATCGGGCGTACTACGCCATGTTCGATGCCGCCCGCGCCGCACTGCTGGCCTCGGGGTTCGATGTGGGCAAGACGCACAAGGGCGTCCTCAACGCCTTCAGCGATCGTCTGGTCAAGAACGGGCCTTTGCCGAAGGAAATGGGCCGCCTCTTGAAACACGCCGAGACCTTCCGCTATGTGGCCGACTACGCGGGCGATCCAGTGGAACCGAGCGATGCGCGGGTAATGGTAAACCAGGCCGAAATCTTCGTAGCAGCCATACGGACCGAATTCATGCCGGAAGACTCCAACGACGACAACTATGAGATGGAGCCATGAGGGCAACCGGGTCACCGTAAATATCGGCGTTGCATTAAAAG
>DATETD010000413.1:0-4883 GCA_035283885.1 Rhodocyclaceae bacterium | reverse complement strand
ACTCAACTCACGCGCGCGCTTGTCGTCAAGCTGCGCCATCATGGCGACGTACTGCTCGCCGCTCCGGTGTTGACCGCCTTGCGGCATTTCGCGCCGCAGTGCGAAGTCGACGCCCTGGTGTATGCCGACACCGCGCCGATGCTGTCGGCTCATCCGCATTTATCGCAATTGCACACCATCGACCGCCGCTGGAAAACCCAGGGCATCGGGCGGCAAGCCATGGCGGAATACCGCTTGTTGCAGCAATTGCGTCGCAGAAAATACGATCTGGCGGTCCATCTGAGCGTGCATACGCGCGGCGCATGGTTGGTGCGTTTGTTGCGACCGCGCTGGTCGGTGGCGCCCGATCTGCCGCACAAACCGGGTAAAGAACGCGCCTTGAGTTTTTGGCGCAACAGCTTCACGCATCTCTACGCCGCGCAGTCGCATCCCGACCGGCATACCGTGGAAACCAATCTGGATAGTTTGCGGGTGTTGGGATGGACGCCGAGCGACGAAGACAAGCGCGTTATCCTCTGTGCCGGCGAGGCGGCGGAAGCGCGCATCGAGCAGTGGCTGGCGCAGCAGGGCTTGCTTGCGGGCCGATATATCCATTTGCATCCGGCCTCGCGCTGGCGCTTCAAGTGTTGGCCCAGCGAACGGGTGGCGGCCTTATGCGACGAGTTGGCGCAGCGCGGCTGGCCGGTGGTGCTGAGTGCGGCGCCCGATGCCGAAGAAATGGCGCTGGTGCGGGCGGTACGATCCGTCGCGCGAGCGCCGACTTTCGATCTTTCGGGGCAATTGACGCTCAAGGAACTGGCGGCGCTCGCGGCGCGCGCGCGGCTGTTCGTCGGCGTCGATTCCGCACCGATGCATATCGCCGCAGCGATGGGGACGCCGACGGTGGCGATTTTCGGTCCGTCGGGCGATCGCGAATGGGGACCGTGGCATACCGCGCATCGCATCGTGGCTTCCAGCGCGCATCAGTGCCGTCCCTGCGGGCGCGCGGGCTGCAACGACAGCAAGGTTTCGGAGTGTTTGACCACCTTGCCGGTCGGCCAGGTGTTGAGCGCCTGTCTGGAGTTGTTATGAAATTGGCGATCGTGCGGCAAAAATACACCCCGTTCGGCGGCGCCGAGCGTTTTGTCGAACGGGCGATCGGCGCCTTGCTGGCGCAGGGCGTGGATGTCGAAATTATTGCCCGCGAATGGAAGGCGCCGTCGACTGAGGTCGGGGCGCACCCACCGGTGCTGCGCCTGAATCCGATCTATGCAGGCCGCACCTGGCGCGACGCGAGCTTCGCGCTGGCGGTGCAGAGAATCATGTTGTCCGGCAAATACGATGTAGTGCAGAGTCACGAGCGAATTCCCGGCTGCCATATTTATCGCGCCGGCGACGGCGTGCATGCCACCTGGCTCGATTTGCGCGCCGCGGCCCCTACGTCTCATGCATCTATGGTGCGCGCCGGACAGTTTTTATCGCCCTGGCACAACTATGTGCTCGGCGCGGAAGCCGCGATGTTCCACCATCCCGACCTGCGCGCGGTGATTTGCAATTCGCGTATGGTGCGCGACGATATCGCGCGACGCTTCGAACTGGCGGCGGATAAACTGCATGTGATCTACAACGGCGTCGATCTCCAGCAGTTCCATCCGAACTTGCGCAACGAACACTACTTCGAACAACGCAGAAAACTCGGCGCTGACGGGACGGCGGATTTCGCGCGTCCGGTGATGTTGTTTGTCGGCTCGGGATATCGCCGCAAGGGCTTGCCGACCTTGCTGAACGCCATGTCCGCGATGCAGCGCGGCGATGTGCAATTATGGGTCGTCGGGCGCGATAAAGAGGAGGCGGCGATGCGGCGTTTGGCGCAGAAGCTGGGCATCGATCATCGCGTGTATTTTTGCGGGCCGCAATCCGACGTGCGCCCATTTTATGCCGCCGCCAATCTGTTCGTATTGCCGACGGTGTATGACCCCTTGCCGAATGCGGCGCTCGAAGCCTTGGCCTGCGGTCTGCCGGTGGTCACCACGCCGGCGTGCGGCGTGGCGGAATTGCTGACGCCGGCCTGCGGTCGCGTGGTCGCCGCGCACGATGCGAGCGCTTTGGCGCAGAGTCTGGACGAACTCTGCATCGACGGACAGGCCGATGCGATGCACCGCGCCGCGCGCCGCAGCGTCGAACATCTCGATTTGAACGGGATGGCGCAGAAGATGCTGGATATCTACAAAGGTTTAAGCTGAATGCGTATCGATCGGGCCTTGCGGCGCCTGCTCTGCATCGGTGTAGGGTTTGGGTTAGGCGTCGTTGCGGCGGCGACCGATGCCGTCGAGCCTAAGACTAAAACCTCAGGTGCGCGTGCGGTCTTCGTCAAGGCGCGCGATGCGGTGCTGCAAGTGCAAGTGAATGTGCGCGGCAGCGACAGCGACAGCGCCAGTTCGACGGGCACGGGCTTTCTGGTGTCGAATCGCGGCGTATTGATCAGCAATTATCATGTGGTGGCCGATTATGTGCTCGATCCCGCGCGTTACCGCTTGCAGTACAAAACCCGCGATAACCGCCAAGGCGCGCTGGAACTGGTGGCGATCGATCTGGCCAACGATTTGGCGGTACTGAAAAGCGATTTGACGACCGCCGCGTCCTTGGAGTTGGATGCGACGCCGCCGGCGCGCGGCGAACGTGGTTTTTCTATCGGTTATCCCTTGAATCAAGGCATTACCGTGGTCGAAGGCACCTTCAACGGCGTATCGGAAGATTTTTATCGCGAAAATTTTCATTTCACCGGCGCCTTGAATCCCGGCATGAGCGGCGGCCCGGTGCTCTCGGCGGACGGCAAGGTGTTCGGCGTCAACGTCGCGCATCAACGCGGCGCGCAACTCGTCAGCTTTCTGGTGCCTGCGCGCTTTGCCGTCGACGCGATGCAAGCGTTTCGTAAGGACGTAGTCATTCCGAGCGGCGATTGGATGAATACGGCCTGGCGGCAAGTGGCGCAACATTCCGAAATGCTGGTGCGCTCCTTGCAGGAGCATGTGTGGGAATCGCAGCCCTTGGGGAGCTTCAGCGTACCCGCCAAGCAGGCCGCCGCGATGCATTGCAGTCAATCGGTGGATCTGACGCGCGAGGAGAAAACCGAGCATCAGCACTTGAGTTGCAAACTCAACGCCGGTGTGTATGTCGGCAACGACATACACACCGGCTATGTAGAATTCAGCCATACTCTGGTGCGCAATCGCAAGCTCAACCCCTTGCATTTCAACCGCTTGCTTAGAAACGGCTTCACGCGCGGATCGACCGCCAGCCGTCCCGAAAAGCATTATCTGCCGATGCGCTGTCTGGATAGAATCGTCGCGTTGCGCGGTGTGCGCGCCAAGGCCTTGATGTGCGCAGCGGCCTATCGCAAGCATCCGGAATTGAGCGACGTGATGCTGAGGCTCTTGACCTTGCAAGGCGGCGCCGAAGAATTGAACAGCCGGCTCGATATGCAAGGCGTCGTCGCCGCCGACGCGCTGGCGTATATCGACCGATTTATGGAGTCCATTCAATGGCAAGCGAAGCCTATCTCGAAATAATCGACCGCGAAGGGCAGGTGCGTCGTCGTCACGAGATTGCGCAATGGCCGTGCCGCATCGGACGCGGCTACGATCAGGACATTATCCTCGACGATCCGCATGTCGCCGCCGCGCACGCCGTGCTGGAGCTGTCGGTGCAGGGCGAGCCGTCGATACGCGATCTAGGAACGTGCAACGGCGTGCTGCGCGGCAGCCCCGGACATCGGTTTCGGCGCTGCGAGTGCGCAGCGTGCGGCGTCATCGATGGCGAGGCGGTGTTTCGGCTCGGAAAAACCACGATACGTATTCGTCGTAAAGATTTCCAGGTCGCGCCGGAATTGCCTTTGGAGCGCACACCGCTGCTACGTCGTCCGGCGACGGCGGCGCTGCTGTATGTCGTCTTGTCGGCGATGGCGATGCTGCAGGCGTGGCTGGCCGAATGGGACGAGGCCGCGGGTAAGATTTTTTCGGCGACGCTGGGCGCCACCGTCCTGTTGATGGTGTGGTTGGGGATATGGAGCGCCGTCAGCCGCTTGGCCGGTGGCGCGGCATTATTTTTTCAACATGCAATTGTCGCGTGCGCCTTCGCCATCGTTTGGATACTGGGCGCAGGCGCGATCGACTTGCTGCATTTTTCGTTCGGACTCGAAGAACAGTCCTGGGCTTTGTATGCGCCGGCGGCGACTTTGGCGTTGAGCGGCTTGTTTTACGCGCATCTGCGGCTGGTCATGCGCTTGCCGCCGCCGCGGCTGCTGATGCTGGCGTCCTCGATCGGCCTGCTGAGCGTTGGCGTCGCGGTCGTGCAGGATCGACTCAAAAAAGATCCGGGGCATACCGATTTTCAATCCGCGATCTTTCATTCGTCCTTATTGCTGACGCAAGGCCAAAGCCGTCAAGAGTTCATCGCTCAGGCCAAGCGCCGGTTGTTTCAACCGGATAGGTAGCGCGCGAGCGCCGTTGTAGCGCCCGGAATACGAGAGGGTGTTCGCTCAGAAAATGCTCCACGCTGTATCAAGGCTTCTGGATATCGATTTTGCCCCTACGACTCGCAAGATAATCTACGAAATGCGGATCAAGCCTCAGTCGCAGTGCTTGTATTTGCCGTAAGCATGGCCTTGACCGGGGTGATCCCTGTCGCAATGCTTCTTATGCTTTTTGTGTCGATGCTGTTTTTTATCGTCGTAGGCGGCGCGTTTGAGATTGCCGTCTGGGCGCGGGGCTTTCGTCGTCGCGACGGCAGGCGGCGGTTCGCCGATATTTTTGCCGACCGTAGCGCCCGACGCGCCGCCCAGCCCGGCGCCGACGATCGCACCCGTCTTGCCGCCTATCGATTGTCCTACGGCGGCGCCCGCCGCG
>DATETD010000412.1:0-3121 GCA_035283885.1 Rhodocyclaceae bacterium | reverse complement strand
CATCCTGTCCGCCTGCCGCAACGATATCTTCGGCCAGCAAAGCTTCCAGCCCGCGCGGGCAAGTCGTAAAGTAATCGTTCAAAATGGTTTCACCGTGACGAGAATGCAAATGGCGACCAGCGCCAACACCGGAATTTCGTTGAAAAAACGGAACCAGACATGGCTGCGCGTCGAAACATTGTCGCGCAACTGCGTCAGCAAGCGCCCGCATTGCCAGTGATAAACGACGAGTCCGCCGACCAAGGCCGTTTTGAGATGCAGCCAGCCGCCGCCGAAACCGTAGCTCCATAGCCATAGACCGAAAGCGATCGCCAACACGGCGATCGGCGTGACGAAGCGATAGAGCTTGCGCGCCATCAGCAGCAAACGTTCGCGCTCGGCGGCGCTGCCGGGCGCCACCATCGCCAGATTGACGAAAATTCGCGGCAGATAAAACAGCCCGGCGAACCAACTGACGACAAACACGATATGAAACGCCTTAATCCAAAGCATATCGACCGACCTTTCTCGCCCCGAGGCAATCCATAACGGTAGGATAAAGAAATCGAAACTTGAGTTCGCGATGCAAGCGCCGATTGTCCAGACGGCGCGATTCGCCCATAAACGACCATTGCAAGGCCGATACTTGGGCGCGCACTTCGACGCGCGGCAGACGCGGCGCGCGTGGCAGTCCATACGCATCGGCGAGAAAATCGAACCACTCGCCCATACGCAGCACGCTGTCGTCGCTGGCGTTGTAACAACGATTGGCGCGACCATATCTCAGCGCCGCCATACAAGCGCGACCCAAATCTTCGGCATGGATATGATTGGTAAACACATCCTCTGCGGCGCGGATCAGCGGCAAGCCTTGCTGCAAACGCTGCAAGGGCAAGCGGTCGGCGGCGTAAATTCCCGGCGCACGCAACAGCATCACGCGGCACGCGCCCGTCCGCCCGAGACGCCGCAAGCGCGTCTCGGCATCGACGCGCCGTTTGGCGCGCGCCGACTGCGGCGCCAAACGCAGAGTTTCGGCCACACTCTCGCCGCTGCAATCGCCATACACCCCGCTCGTGCCGATATACGCTAAAGCCCGTGGTAGACTTTCGCCCCGCTGCAACGCGGCGATCAGGTTGCGGGTGCGCCGGTCGAAATGAGAACCGGCGTGGGAATCGGCGGAATCCGGCGGCGGCGGCGCGCTGTGAATCGCCGCATCGGCGCTACCGGCAATCGCGGCCAGGCGACGCAGACTGCGAGGCCGGTCGAGATCGCCCTCGATCTGCACCACGCCCAACGCCGTCAACTGCGGGTCGCGCTGCCGCACCAAGGCCACGACGCGCCAGCGCCGCACGAGCTCGGGCAACATCCGACGCATCACATCGCCGCATCCCACCACGAGCAAGCGCCGTAGCCTGCGTAAGCGACGAGTTTGCAATTTACGCACCATTTTCAACCTGTATTTCGACAATTTCATTGGACGATTATCGCATGACCTCCACCACCGCCTACCGCGTCACCCTCCAACCCAGCGGCAACAGCTTTTCCGGCGCCGGCGATCAGACGCTGCTGCAAGCCGCACTCGACGCCGGATTCGTGCTGCCTTACGGCTGTCGTAACGGCGCTTGCGGCGCCTGCAAGGGCAAAGTTCTGGAGGGTTTGATCGATCACGGCGCCGCCCAAACCACCGCCTTATCGATCGCCGATCGCGCTTCGGGGCAGGCGTTGTTCTGCTGCGCCAAGCCGCTTTCCGACGTCACCATCGAATGCCGCGAAGTCAATGCCGCTAAGGATATTCCGGTCAAGATTCTACCGTGCCGCGTGCAAAGCATGCAGCGCCGGGCCGACGATGTGATCGTCGTATCGCTCAAACTGCCGACCAACGAACGCCTGCAATTCCTCGCGGGCCAATACATCGAATTTCTGTTGAAAGACGGCAAACGTCGCGCTTTCTCGATCGCCAATGCGCCGCACGACGACAGCGCGATCGAATTGCATATCCGCAAGATCGACGGCGGCGAATTTACCGGCCATGTTTTCGGCGCCATGAAAGAAAAAGACATCCTGCGCTTCCAAGGCCCTTACGGCAGCTTTTTCTGGCGCGACGACTCGAAAAAACCCGCGATACTCTTGGCCGGCGGCACCGGCTTCGCGCCGATCAAGAGCCTGATCGAACACGCGATTCATCAAGGTTGGACGCGCCCGATCCACCTTTACTGGGGTGCACGCCGACAAAGCGGGCTTTACCTCGATGCCTTGGCGCAGCAGTGGGCGGCGCAGCATGCGCATATCCGTTACGTCCCGGCGCTCTCCGACGACGAGGTCGACGATATCCACGCCTGGAGCGGACGTCGCGGACTGGCGCATAAAATCGTACTCGAAGATCATGGAAACCTCGCCGATTTTCAAGTTTACGCCTGCGGCGCGCCGGCGATGATCGACGCCGCCAAGGCCGAATTTCTCGCGCAGGGTTTGGCGGCGGAAGATTTTTTTGCCGATTCGTTTACCTTTGCGACAGATACGCCTTGATGGTCTATTATCCGCCTGAGCTGCAAGCGATTTCTTAGCGGAAAGGATACTTATCATGGCGGACGATTTTTTTGCACAAATTGCTCGGGAAATGGAGGCCGGCACGATGGACGCCGGCTTATGGACGCGCGCCTTCGCCGAAAGCGACGGCAACGAAAGTAAAGCCAAAGCCTTGTATATCAAGCTGCGGCACGCACAGCTGCGCGCCGCCGCAGCGCCGTCGGTTGCTACATCGACACTACAGCCCCCCTCCGATCTGGAGCGCCTACGCAAAGAGCTACGGCAAAAACTGGCGACGACCGGCAAGCTGTCGTTTTACGGCAATCTGTCGCTCTATGCCGACTGTAGCGATGCGGAGATTGCCGCCATTGTCGACCGCCTGCAACAGCAAGAGGCCGCCGGTGAAAAACTGGCGCCGGAGTTGAAGTACGCCATCGAAGCGCTAGGGACGCCCGCCGCGCGCGAGCAATACGATAGGCGATTATTGGGCATACTCTCGCAACCGACAGCCCCGCGTCCGGCGCCGGCGGCGTATGCGCCTCCGGTCGAAGCGGATGGCGCTGCGGCGTGGTGGAGCGCGCAAAAAACCACCGCCGTCGTTGCTATCGCCGCCGCG
>DATETD010000411.1:0-2609 GCA_035283885.1 Rhodocyclaceae bacterium | reverse complement strand
ATAAAGAATTACTCCGACTTTTCATGCAGTAAACCACCAATCTAAAAACCTCTATTGTCCACGAAAAACACGAAAGACACGAACAAAAACAATAGCTTGTACTAGTAACTTATTTTCGTGCTTTTCGTGTCTTTCGTGGACAACTGCTTTTTCAAGGATCAAGGAAACCTATGAGCTATACCCTCGATTTAACGGGCCGCGTCGCCCTGATTACCGGCGCATCCAGCGGCCTGGGCGCGCAATTCGCGCGCACGCTGTCCCAAGCCGGCGCCGCCGTCGTATTGGCCGCACGCCGCGTCGACCGTCTCGAAGCGCTACGCGCCGAAATCGTCGCCGCCGATGGTCGCGCCTACGCCGTCGCGATGGACGTGACTTCGCTCGACAGCATCCGCGCCGCACTGAGCCAAGCCGAAGCCGACGCCGGGCCGATCGACATCCTGGTCAACAACTCCGGCGTCAGCACCACCGAACGCCTCGTCGACGTCACCGAAGAAAGCTACGACTTCGTATTCGACACCAATACGCGCGGCGCATTTTTCGTCGCGCAGGAGACCGCCAAGCGCATGCTGGTGCGCGCCAAGTCCATGGCGCCGAATACGTTTTCTGGACGCATCGTCAATATCGCTTCGGCGGCGGGTCTGCGCACGCTGCCGATGATCGGCGTGTATTGCATGAGCAAGGCCGCCGTGGTGCATATGACGAAAGTAATGGCGGCGGAGTGGGGCCGCTTCGGTCTCACTACGAATGCGATCTGCCCCGGTTATATCGACACCGAGATCAACCACGACCACTGGGAAACCGAGAACGGCAAAAAGCTGATCGCGATGCTGCCGCGCAAACGCGTCGGTCACGCGAAAGATCTGGACGCAATGCTGGTGACGCTATGCTCCGCCGCTGGCGACTTTATCAACGGCGCGGTGATTACGGCGGACGACGGGATGACGGCGAGTTAGGGCGGCGGTCGGGGCTAGCCGCGGCGCAGGTTTTAGACGGGTCGCCGGAGTGTCGACTCGGCGATCCGTCTCGCCAGCGCCGACTTTTCAGCATAGCGACACGCGACTTGCTGAAAAGCAGCGGTCGAGGGTGTGATAATTCGGATCATCGTCGTTTCGAGCGAATGACCTCGGTCGAATCGCACTTTTCACCCCTAGCCCCATCAGGAACTCTCGTATGACTCCCTCAAATCCCTCGTTTTTCAGCCGACTGGCGCTGGCGTTCGCGACCTTCTTCGCCATCCTCTTCGACCCTAGATTCGCCGCGCGAATTCTGCGTTTGCGGAACGAAACCGATCTGCCGACGCCCGAAGTGCCGAAACCGGCTCCGCCTCCGCCTCCACCGCCATTGAAAACCAGCTCGCCCGAAGCGGCCTTGCAACTGCTCGGCTTATTGCAACGCGAGGCGCGCCTCATCGATTTCATCGAGGAAGACGTGACGGCGTATGCCGACGCCGATATCGGCGCGGCGGCGCGCCTGGTGCATGAGGGTTGCGCCAAGGTGATGCGCGAATATTTCAGCGTGACTCCGGTGCGCGACGAAGCGGAAGGCAGCCGCATCGTCTTGAACGAGGGCTTCGATGCGAGTGCGATTCGCTTGACCGGCAATGTGGTCGGCCAGCCGCCGTTTCGCGGCACGCTCAGCCATCGCGGCTGGAAAGTCACCGAAACGCGCCTGCCTAAACTCGCCGAGTCGCACGACGCGCGCGTGATCGCTCCCGCCGAGGTCGAGCTATGAGCGGCGCGCGTTTCTCGATCGGCATCGATCTGGGCACCACGCACTGCGCGCTGTCCTATGTGGATAGCACGGCGAGCGATGGCGAAAAGGCCACCCAAGGCGTATTGAAGATTCCGCAACTAACGGCGCCGGGCATGACGGAGGAACTCGATTTACTGCCGTCTTTCCTCTACTTACCGCACCCCGACGAATTGTCGCCCGGCGACTTGGGGCTGCCGTGGGCCAGCCAGCAGGAATTTGCGGTCGGCGAAATGGCGCGCAGTCGCGGCGCGGCGACGCCGATACGCCTGGTGTCGAGCGCCAAGAGTTGGTTATGTCATGCCGGCGTCGATCGGCGTGCGGCGATACTGCCGAACGACGCGCCGGAAGAGGTCGCGCGCGTGTCGCCGCTCGAAGCCTCGCTGCGTTACCTCGCCCATCTGCGCGCCGCCTGGGATCGGGCCTGGCCGGATGCGCCCTTCGTCGAACAAGAGATCGTCGTCACCATCCCCGCTTCATTCGACCCCGCCGCGCGCGAATTGACGGCGGAAGCGGCCAAAGCGGCGGGTTGCGCGCAGATGATCTTGCTCGAAGAGCCGCAAGCGGCCTTGTATAGCTGGATTCAAAAGAGCGAAGGCGCATGGCGCAAGCAAGTCAAACCGGGTGACATCCTGCTCGTGATCGACGTCGGCGGCGGCACCAGCGATTTTTCCTTGATCGCCGTGGTCGAACGCGAGGGCAATCTCGAATTGCATCGCGTGGCGGTAGGCGATCATATCCTGCTGGGCGGCGACAATATGGATTTGGCGCTGGCGTATGCGGTGGCCGGCAAGCTGGCCAAACAGAATACCCGTCTCGATCCATGGCAAATGCGCTCGCTGACCTATGCCTGCCGCAAG
>DATETD010000410.1:0-14213 GCA_035283885.1 Rhodocyclaceae bacterium | reverse complement strand
TTAGGCCTGTCGATCAAACACGTTTTGGAAGGGGTTTGCATCCCCTCCCAAAACGGTCGCCGAAACCCCGGCCTTCAGGCCGGGGTTAGCTCCCGCCGCCCTAAAGGGCGGGGTTTCAAACCGAGGTTAGTTTACGATGATGGCTAGGCGTTCAGTTTCTTGCGCAATATCTCATTGACTTGCTGCGGGTTCGCTTTGCCGCGCGTCGCTTTCATCGCCTGGCCGACCAAGGCGTTGAAGGCTTTTTCCTTGCCGGCGCGATACTCCTCGACCGATTTGGCGTTATCCCGCAAAACGGTGTCGATAATGCCCTCAATCGCCGAGCTGTCGGTAATCTGCTTCCAGCCGCGCGCTTCGATCAGGCTATCGGCATCGTTCGCTTCCTTGGCCCAAAGAGCGTCGAATACGTCTTTAGCGATCTTGTTGGAAATCGTGCTGTCGACGATCCGGCGCAAGACGCCCGCCAGTTGCGTCGCGTCGATCGGACTGGCAACGATATCGAGGCTTTCTTTGTTGAGGCGAGCGCTGAGTTCGCCGATGATCCAGTTCGCCGCGAGTTTGGCGTGCTCTGCGCCGATCGATTCCAATGTGCGTTCGAAATACAGCGCCATGTCGCGCGACGAGGTCAAGATGTTGGCATCGTAGGGCGAGAGTCCTAATGCGGTTTCGAAACGTCGACGCATCAGGTGCGGCAGTTCGGGCAATTCGCCGGCGATCCGGTCTATCCATTCGGCGGCGATTTCGAGCGGCAACAGGTCCGGATCGGGAAAGTAGCGATAGTCGTGCGCGTCTTCCTTGCTGCGCATCGCGCGGGTTTCGCCGCTGTCGGGGTCGAACAGCACGGTGGCTTGGCGGATCGCGCGGCCTTCTTCGATCTCGGCGATTTGCCATTGGACTTCATAGTCGATGGCTTGTTGCATAAAACGGAACGAGTTCAAGTTCTTGATTTCGCGCCGAGTGCCGAAGGCCGCTTGCCCTTTGGGGCGCACCGAGACGTTGGCGTCGCAGCGGAACGAACCTTCTTGCATATTGCCGTCGCAAATGCCGATCCATTGCACCAGGCTATGCAGCGCGCGCGCGTAGGCGACGGCTTCCGCCGAGGAGCGCATATCGGGTTCGGTGACGATTTCGAGCAGCGGCGTGCCGGCGCGGTTCAAATCGATGCCGGTTTTGCCGTGGAAGTCTTCGTGCAAGGATTTGCCGGCGTCCTCTTCCAGATGGGCGCGCGTTAGGTGGATGGTTTTTTCCTCAGCCGTCTCGCCAGCGCCGACTTTTACGCCGATTTTTACGCTTAGACTGCCGCCGACTACCACCGGAATTTCGAACTGGCTGATTTGATAGCCTTTGGGTAGATCGGGGTAAAAATAATTTTTGCGCGCGAAGATCGAGCGCGGCGAAATCGTCGCGCCAACCGCTAAGCCAAACTTGATCGCGCACACCACGGCGGCGCGGTTGAGCACCGGCAATACGCCCGGCAAGGCGATGTCCACCGCGCTGGCCTGAACGTTGGCGTCGGCGCCGAAGGCGGTGGAACTGCCCGAAAAGATTTTAGATGCGGTCGATAATTGGGCATGAGTCTCGATGCCGATCACGACTTCCCATTTTTCCCACTCGGTTTTACTCATTTGATGTTCTCCGGCGCGCGGCGATGCCAATCGGTGATTTGCTGGTACTTGTGGGCGATATTGAGCATCTTGGCTTCGCCGAACCATGGGCCGATGATCTGCAAGCCGACCGGCAGCTCGCCTTGCCCGAAACCGCAGGGAATCGACATGCCGGGGAGGCCCGCTAAATTGACGGCGATGGTGTAAATGTCGGAAAGATACATTTTCAGCATGTCGTCGCTTTTGGCGCCGAGGGCGAAGGCGACTGAGGGCGAGGTCGGCCCCATGATCACGTCGCAGTGCTCGAAGGCGGCGTGGAAGTCGGCGGCGATCAGGCGACGGATTTTTTGCGCCTGGAGATAGTAGGCGTCGTAATAGCCGTGCGACAGCACATAGGTGCCGATCAAGATGCGGCGTTTGACTTCGGCGCCGAAGCCATGAGCGCGCGTTTTACTGTACATATCGTCGAGATCGCCGTATTCCGGGGCGCGGTAGCCGTAGCGCACGCCGTCGAAGCGCGAGAGGTTGGAGCTGGCTTCGGCGGGGGCGATGACGTAATACGCCGGCACCGATAAGCCGGAATTCGGCAGGCTGATTTCGACCGTCTCTGCGCCAAGTTTGCGATATTCGTTCAGCGCGGCTTCGACCGCATTGCGCACGTCCTCGTCCAGTCCGTCGGCGAAAAACTCCTTCGGCAGGCCGATCCGCAGGCCATGCAGCGATTGTTGCAGGTCGCGTGTGTAGTTTTCGGCGTCGCGTTGCAGCGAGGTCGAGTCGCGCGGATCGAATCCGGCCATTTCATTGAGCAGTAAGGCGCAGTCCTCGGCGCTCTTGGCCATCGGGCCGGCTTGATCCAGGCTGGAGGCGTAGGCGATCATGCCGTAGCGCGAAATCACGCCGTAGGTCGGTTTTAGGCCAGTCAGGCCGCACAGCGCGGCGGGTTGACGGATCGAGCCGCCGGTGTCGGTGCCGGTGGCGGCGGGGATCAGGCGCGCCGCGACGGCGGCAGCCGAGCCGCCCGACGAGCCGCCGGATACGCAGCTCGTGTCCCAGGGATTTTTGACTGGGCCGAAGTAGGAGCTTTCATTGGACGAGCCCATGGCGAATTCGTCCATATTGAGCTTGCCCAGAGTCACCATGCCTGCGTCGGCAAGGCGGCTGACGACGTGTGCGTCGTAAGGGGCGACGAAATTCGACAACATTTTCGAGCCGGCGGTGGTCAGCCAGCCTTGGGCGCAGAAAATATCTTTATGCGCCAAGGGGATGCCGGTCAGCGGTGTGGCCAAGCCTGCGGCAATGCGCGCGTCGGCGGCGCGCGCCATCGCTAGGGTTTTATCCGAATCGGTGCTGATGAACGCATTCAGCGTAGGGTCGTGGCGCGAGATGCGGTCGAAAAATAAGGTGGTCAGTTCGAGCGCAGAGACCTTCTTCGCGGTTAAAGCTGCCGATAGTTCGCGCAAGCTGGCGTTGTAGAGCGCGTTCATTCGATCACCTTGGGTACGAGGTACAGTCCGTTTTCGACTTCGGGGGCGATGGCCTGGAAGGCGTCGCGTCGGTCGGTTTCGGTAACGGTGTCGGGGCGTAGGCGCAAGACCGCGTCGACGGCATGGGACATGGGTTCAATACCTTTCGTATCAACGGCTTGCAATTGTTCGATAAAGCCGAGAATGCCATTTAGCTGTCGTTGCGTTTCGCGGCAATCCGTAGCGGATAGCTCGACGCGCGCCAGTTTGGCTATGCGTTGGGTGTCTTCGAGTGTAAGTGACATAATCTGAGAATTCGAGCGTGTTAAAACGGGAGGCGGAGCTAACGCCGGAAAAGACGCAATATCCGCGCTCAATTTAGGCAAGGTTAATTTTGCAAAGCTCGATAGGGTATCATACGCACCTTTTGCTGAGGTGGTTTCCGCGCCCCAGCCTGTCCGCATTGGAAACATGATGTTCGGCCTTCTGCGCTCCTATTTCTCAAACGATCTTGCGATCGACCTTGGTACCGCCAATACCCTGATTTACATGCGGGGTAAGGGGGTGGTTCTGGATGAGCCTTCGGTGGTGGCTATTCGTACCGAAGGCGGTCCTAACGCCAAAAAGACCATTCAGGCGGTTGGTCGCGAAGCTAAAACTATGATTGGCCGCAATCCGAAAGAGATCGCGGTGATTCGTCCGCTGAAAGACGGCGTGATTGCCGATTTCACCGTGACGGAGCAAATGTTGAAGCAATTCATCAAGCGGGTGCATGAATCCCGTTTGTTCTCCCCCAGTCCGCGCATCATCATCTGCGTTCCTTCGGGGTCGACTCAAGTCGAGCGGCGTGCGATTCGCGAATCGGCGCTGGGCGCCGGAGCGTCGCAAGTGTATTTGATCGAAGAGCCGATGGCGGCGGCGATCGGCGCGGGCTTACCCGTGTCCGAGGCGACCGGCTCGATGGTGGTCGATATCGGCGGCGGCACGACCGAGGTCGGCGTAATCTCATTGGGTGGCATGGTGTACGCCAGTTCGGTGCGAGTCGGCGGCGATAAGTTCGACGAGTCGATCATTTCGTACATCAGCCGCAACTATGGCATGCAGATCGGCGATAACACCGCCGAGAATATCAAAAAGAAAATCGGCTCGGCGTTCCCAGGTTCCGAAGTGCGCGAGATGGAGGTTTCGGGCATCAATCGCGCCGAGGGGATTCCGCGCAAGTTTACGATTTCCTCGAATGAGGTGTTGGAGGCGCTGTCCGAGCCGTTGAATCAAGTGGTTAAGGCGGTCAAGGATGCGTTGGAAAAGACGCCGCCCGAGTTGGGCGCGGATATCGCCGAACGCGGCTTGGTGCTGACGGGCGGCGGCGCTTTATTGGTCGATTTGGAGCGCTTGTTGTCCGAAGAAACCGGCTTGCCGGTCACCGTCGCCGACGATCCATTGACGTGCGTCGCTCGCGGCTCGGGGATGGCGCTTGAGAAGATGGATAAATTGGGCAGTATTTTTGCGACTGAATAAGGCTTTACTCGTGTAGTTTGCAAGCTGGCGCAGCGCCTGTCGTATGGCTGGCGCTGTTGCGTGCAGCTTGTACGGTGTCTGTGTGCAGGTGCGAGCGGTCCGGGATACTTACTTCACGAAAGAGCCTTTTGTTTTGATGTCCGTTGTGGGTCATGCGCCACCGCCTTTTTTCAAGCGAGGTCCGGCACCGTTGGTGCGGCTGGCCTTCTTTGCGAGCATCTCTTTGCTGCTGCTGCTGGTCGATTTGCGCTTTCATACGCTTGAATGGGCGCGGTTGACGGTGGCCACTCTGGCTTGGCCTTTGCAGCGGATCGCGTATCTGCCGGTCGATACGACGGAAACCGTTGCGGGCTATTTCAAACGTATGTCGACCTTGTTGGTCGAAAACGAGGCTTTGCGTCGCGATCAATTGAGTAATGCGCATCTATTGTTGCGTCAGGATCAACTCGAACTCGAAAACAAGCGTTTGCGCGCCTTGCTTGATATGCGTGCCAGCTTGCCGGTGCAGGGGCAGATCGTCGATATCCTGTATGCGGCGCGCGACCCTTTCATTCGCCGTGTGATTATCGACAAAGGTTCGCAGAAGGGGATCGAAGCCGGTCAAGCGGTGATCGACGATATCGGCGTTATCGGTCAGGTGACGCGCGTATTTCCCTTGACCGCCGAGGTTTCGTTATTGACCGACAAGGATCAGGTCATTCCTGTGCAAGTGCAGCGCAATGGTTTGCGTGCTGTGCTCGGCGGCGCCGGCGCCAATGCGATGGAATTGCGCTTTTTGGCGACCAATGCGGACGTGCAGATCGGCGATATGCTGACGACCTCGGGCTTGGATGGGGTTTATCACCCCGGCTTACCCGTGGCGCGTGTGACTAAAATCGACCGCGATAATTCATACGCATTTGCACGCATCAACTGCGAACCTTTGGCCGGGGTCGAGCGTCATGGCTTGGCGTTGGTGTTGAGTAGCCGGGCGGCTCTGCCGCCGCAGCCGGAGTCTTTGCCGTCGGCGAACGAGACTCAACGTCGCGGCAAGCGCGTCAAGAAAAGGGCGCGCTAGGTCGGGCGTTCGTCGGTTTATTTCATTTTGGCTGATACTTAGGAGACTTGGCATGCAACCTACCCATTCTTCGCGCCGCATCTTACTGCCGGCTAGGAATTGGTTTATCGGGTTCTCGTTGTTTTCCGCGTTGTTGTTGAATTTGATACCTTTCGGTCGCTTGCCCGGAGTGCCGGATTGGGTGGCGCTCGCCTTGGCGTTTTGGTGCGTGCATCAGCCTTTGCGCATCGGTATGGGCTGGGCTTTCGTGCTGGGTTTGGCGATGGATGTCGCCAATGCGAGCGCGATGGGGCAGCATGCTTTGGCGTATGTGCTGCTGGCGTTTGTCGCCTCCAGTTTGTCGCGTCGCATGCTGTGGTTTCCGCTGGCGCAACAGGCCTTGCATGTATTATCGATGATGCTGGCGATGCAGTTGGTGATGTTGCTGGTGCGTTTGCTCGGCGGCGCGGAGTTTCCCGGCTTTTTTTGGTTTTTGTCGAGTTTCTCGGCGGCGGCATTGTGGCATCCGGCGACCTATCTTTTGTTGATCCCGCAGTTTCGCCCCGAAGAGAAGGACGTACATCGTCCCATATGATGCGCTGCATTGGTTGCGATGGAATTTAAAAACCCTCAGGAGGAACTCGAACGTTTTCGTTCGCGGATCGCCGTGGCGGGGGGCTTCGTATTGCTATGCTTCGTGCTGCTGTTTGCGCGTTTCGTCTGGTTGCAGATCGTGCAGTATGAATATTATCGAACGCGAGCAGAGGATAATCGGATATCGTTGGTGCCGATTATGCCGAATCGCGGTCTGATCGTCGATCGCAACGGCGTGGTGTTGGCGCGCAACTATTCGGCGTATACCTTAGAAATTACCCCCTCCAAAACATCCAATCTGGAAGAGACCATCAATGCCGTTTCCGAGGTCATCGATATTCAGCCCAAGGATCGCAAGCGCTTCAAGAAGCTGTTGGAAGAAAGTCGCAATTTCGAATCCTTGCCGATTCGCACTCGCTTGACCGACGAAGAGGTGGCGAAATTCATCGCTCATCGCTATCGCTACCCTGGCGTGGATATCAAGGCGCGGCTGTTCCGCCAGTATCCCAGCGGCACCTTGGGCGCTCATGTCTTGGGGTATATCGGTCGAGTGAACGAGCGAGATATGGATAAGATCGAGGAGGTCGATCAGGAAGCCAATTACCGCGGCACCGAGCATTTCGGCAAAACCGGCCTGGAGCAGCATTACGAATTCGAGCTGCATGGCGTCACCGGCTTCGAGAAGGTGGAAGTGGATGCGGGCGGACGGGCCGTGCGCACCTTGGCGCGCACTCCGCCTACTCCGGGAAACAATTTGACATTAACCCTGGATTCCGAGTTGCAGGGGATTGTCGAATTGGCGTTTGGCGACAGAAAAGGCGCTTTGGTGGCGATCGATCCGACGACGGGAGGCATACTCGCCATGGTGTCGATGCCGAGTTACGATCCCAATCTGTTTGTCGATGGCATCGATACTCAGAGTTGGCGCGAATTGAACGATTCGCCCGATAAGCCGATGGTGAATCGGGCGCTGAACGGTGCGTATCCGCCGGGTTCGACTTTTAAGCCCTTTATGGCTCTGGGGGCGCTGACCTTGGGGAAGCGTCGTCCGGAGCAGGCGATTTCCGACCCAGGGTTCTTCAATTTCGGCGGGCATCATTTCCGCGACGACAAGAAAGGCGGGCATGGCATGGTGGATATGTATAAATCCATTGTGCATTCTTGCGACACCTATTACTACATGTTGGCGAACGATATGGGAATCGATAACATTTCCAGCTTCATGGCGCAATTGGGTTTTGGTCAGCGCACCGGGGTGGATATCGAAGGAGAGTCCGAAGGAGTGTTGCCTTCGCAGGCGTGGAAGAAGAAGCGCTTCAAGAAACCGGAGCAACAGAGATGGTATGCCGGCGAGACGATTTCCATCGGCATTGGGCAGGGCTATAACGCCTATACGCCGATTCAGTTGGCGCAGGCGATGGCGGCGTTGGCCAATAATGGAGTGATGTATCGACCGCATTTGGTGAATTTCATTACGGACGCCAAAAGCGGTCGACACACCCTGATCGAGCCGCAGCCGCTACGCACTATTCCGTTGAAGCAAGATCATGTCGATGTTATTAAGCGCGCCATGGTCGGCGTAAACACCGAGGGAACGGGCGCGCGTGCGTTTGCCGGTGCGGAGTATTCCGTCGGCGGGAAAACGGGGACGGCGCAAGTGTATTCGCTGAAGGGGGCGCAGTATAATGTCAGCGGTATCAGAAAAGAGTTGCGCGATCACGCCTTGTTCGTTGCTTTCGCCCCGGCGGATGCGCCGCGCATCGCCTTGGCGGTCTTGGTGGAGAATGGCGGTTTCGGCGCGCAGGCCGCTGCGCCGATTGCGCGTCAGGTATTGGATTATTACTTGCTGGGCAAGCGCCCCAATACCCCGGCGCCGGTGGACGAGGGGGCGATCGAGGCCGAGGAGAACGAGAGCGATGCAGCCCCTCAGCTTTGAACATTTCCGTAGAGGATGGCGACAACTGATCGATCCGATCGATGGGCCGTTGATGCTGATTGCCGGCGTGTTGATGTTGATGTCGGCGGGATTGATGGGTAGCGCTTCGCCGGAACGCTTGAGCGCTCAAGCGATCAACCTAGGCACGGCCTTATTGGTGATGCGAGTTATGGCGCAGGTGCCGCCGCAACGCTTGATGCATTTCGCCGTGCCGGTGTATGTGGTTGGGGTGTTGCTGTTGGTGGCGGTCGCCTTGTTCGGCGATATTTCGAAGGGCGCGCGCCGCTGGTTGGATCTGGGATTCATTCGGACGCAGCCCTCGGAATTGTTGAAAATCGCCATGCCTTTGTTATTGGCATGGTTTTTCCAAAAGCATGAGGCGATGCCCAGATTGCGCGATTACGGCATTGCTGCGGCCCTCTTATTAGTGCCGGTGGCGTTGATTGCGCGCCAGCCGGATCTGGGAACGGCGATTTTGGTGTCGGCAGCGGGGTTTTATGTGATCTTTTTTGCGGGGCTGTCCTGGAAGATCATGTTCGGCATGTTGGGCGCCGCGTTGGCGTCTGCGCCCTTGGCGTGGTCGCTGCTGCATGACTATCAACGACATCGCATTTTGACGTTATTGGACCCGGAAAAAGACCCTTTGGGCAAAGGCTTCCATATCATCCAATCCACGATCGCGATCGGCTCGGGGGGGGTGCTGGGGAAAGGTTGGCGCGAGGGAACGCAGGCGCAACTTGAGTTTATTCCCGAACGCCATACTGATTTCATTTTTGCGGTGTTTGCCGAAGAATTTGGCTTATTGGGCAATCTGGCGTTGCTGACTCTTTATGCGTTACTTATCGGTCGCGGTTTGATGATAGCGGCGAATGCGGCGACATTGTTCGGGCGCTTGTTGGCGGGATCGATCTCGCTGATCTTCTTCACCTATGCGTTTGTGAATATGGGGATGGTGTCCGGCATTTTGCCGGTGGTTGGGGTTCCTTTGCCGTTGGTGAGTTATGGCGGCACGGCGTTGGTAACGCTGTTTTGCGGCATCGGCATATTGATGTCGATTCACAAGAATCGCATGTTGGTGCAGAAATGAAAGGACTGGCGATTCTGGGGGTCGTCGGATTGCTGGCGGCGTGCGGCACGCAGCCGCCATCCGTCTCGTCAGCGCCGACTTTTAAGGCGGCGCCTAAAAAGGCCGGCGGCTATTACAAAGACGATGGCCCGGGAGGCGGTTCCCCGACGCCGCCGGAGTCGGTTCCCGATGCCGAGCCGAAGGTTGAGCCCTTGCATCGCTTTGCCAATAATCCCTATTCGGTATTGGGGCAGGACTATGTGCCGATGAAGCAATGGGCGCCCTATAAGGCGCGCGGCATCGGCAGTTGGTATGGACGAAAGTTTCATGGGCAACCGACTTCCAGCGGCGAGCCTTACGATATGTATGCGATGACTGCGGCGCATCCGACCTTGCCGATCCCATCGTATGTTCGCGTCGGCAATCCGGCGAATGGCAAATCGGTGGTGGTGCGCGTCAACGACCGTGGGCCGTTTCATTCCGGGCGGCTGATCGATCTTTCATGGACGGCGGCGTATAAGCTGGGCTATGTTGACGCTGGAAGCGCCCCGGTCGAGGTGGAGCTGTTGCTGCCGGGGCAGACGACCACGACCGCCGCCGTAGTCGCGTCGGCTCCGGGGAGCGTCGTCAGCCCAGTGCGTAGTGCGCGGGTATTGGCCGAAACTCAAGAAGGCGTAGGGCATTATCTCCAATTGGGAGCGTTTTCCAGTCGCGATAATGCGCAAGTCTTCCATAGTCGGTTGACGGGTGCATTGGGCGATTTGGCGGAAAAACTGGTGGTGCGTTCGACAGGCAAGTTATTTCGCGTGCAACTCGGTCCCTGGTCGGATCGCGCCGAGGCCCAGCGCATCAGCGCGCAAGTCGGCGAGAGTCTGGGCATGCCTGCGTTTATAGTGCAGTAATCGCCGTAGAGTCGCGTCGGCGTCAGCGGCTTGTGGTAAGGTTGCATCCATGAAAAAAATACGTTCAATTACCATCGACCTCGATGGAACCTTGCTGGATACGATTCCCGATCTGGCGGCGGCAGCGAATGGTATGTTGTGTGAATTTGGGCGCGACGAGCAATCGGAAGCAATGATCGGCACGTATGTCGGACGTGGAATTCCCAATCTGGTGCGGCGTTGTTTACCCGATCTCGGCGAGGCGGGGTTGTCTGCCGCCGACCATGTGTTTCGCCGCCATTATGCAGAAGAAAACGGACGCCGTTCGCGACCGTTTGCGGGAGTCATGGAAGGGCTAATCGCGTTTCGTCAAGCGGGGCTGAGGATGGCGGTGATTACCAACAAAGCGGCGGCGTTTGCCGATCCCTTGTTGCAGGCGACCCGGCTTGCGCCCTGGTTCGAATTTTTTGTCGCCGGCGACAGTCTACCGGAAAAGAAACCGCATCCTTTGCCGTTATTGCATGCATGCGAGCGGCTGGGGACGATTCCGGCGGAGAATTTGCATATCGGCGATTCGCGTCACGATGCGGCGGCGGCGCGTGCGGCAGGTTGTCCGGTGTTTATCGTGCCGTATGGCTATAACGAGGGCGATGACGTTTTCGGCTTGGATTGCGACGCGATCGTGCCGTCGCTGCTCGACGCTGCGCACCGTCTCGCCAGCGCCGACTTTTATGTGAATGGACGACAGCAATGACTGAATCCGAATTCGATCGTCTGGCCGAAGCCGGCTATAACCGCATTCCGGTGACGTTGGAAACGTTTGCCGACCTCGATACGCCGTTGTCGATTTATCTCAAATTGGCGCACAGTCCCTACTCGTACTTGCTTGAGTCGGTGCACGGCGGCGAACGATTCGGTCGCTATTCGTTTATCGGCTTGGCGGCGACCACGCGCATCGCGGTAACGGGGCGCGAAATCTTGTTGCTGACCGGCAATCGTGTCGCCGAGCGGCATAGCGACGCCGATCCGATCCGTTATATCGGCGATTTTATGACGCGATTCAATGCGCCCGATCTGCCGGGTTTGCCGCGCTTTTGCGGTGGATTGGTGGGGGCGTTCGGTTACGACACGGTGCGGTATATCGAGTCCAAACTGGCGGAAACCGCGCAGACGCGCAAACCGGATCCGTTGGGCGTGCCGGATATTTTGTTGTTGCTATCGGAAGAAATTGCCGTCGTGGACAATTTTTCCGGCAAATTGACGTTGGTGGTGTACGCCGAACCGGGCTTCCCCGGCGCCTGGAAGCAGGCGCAGGCGCGGCTTAAGCAGCTATTAATTCGTCTCCGCGCTCCGGTGGAGTTGCCGAGCGATGTGAGCGTCGCCCCAACGGAGGCGGTGTCGGAATTCGGCGAGGAAGCGTTCAAGGCGGCGGTGCGCCGCGCCAAGCAGTATATTGTCGATGGCGATATCATGCAGACCGTGTTGTCTCAACGCATGAGCAAACCCTTTGCGGCAAGCCCCTTGGCCTTGTATCGCGCGTTGCGCACCTTAAACCCCTCGCCCTACATGTTCTATTTCAATTTCGACGATTTTCATATCGTCGGCGCCTCGCCCGAGATTTTGGTGCGTTTGGACGACGATGCGGCAGTCCGGCGGGCGACGGTGCGTCCGATCGCGGGGACGCGCAAGCGCGGCGCTACGGCAATCGAAGACGAAGTCTTGGCGACCGATTTGCTGGCCGATCCCAAGGAGTGCGCCGAGCATTTGATGCTGCTCGATTTGGGGCGCAACGACCTCGGTCGGGTGGCCAAGGTCGGCACGGTCAAGGTCACCGACCGGTTCTATATCGAACGATATTCTCATGTAATGCATATCGTTTCGAATGTGGAAGCCGAGTTGCGCGCAGACCAAGACGCCATGAGCGTGCTGTGCGCTACCTTTCCGGCGGGGACGGTGTCGGGAGCGCCTAAGGTGCGGGCGATGCAGATTATCGACGAGCTGGAGCCGACGCGGCGCGGCGTCTATGCCGGTTGTGTGGGTTATCTGGGTTTCGACGGCGGAATGGATTTGTGCATCGCCATTCGCACCGCCGTGGTCAAAGACGGACGGATTCATGTGCAAGCCGGTGCGGGAATCGTTGCCGACTCGGATCCCGAGGCCGAATGGCAAGAAACCATGAATAAAGCGCGGGCGTTGTTGCGCGCCGCCGAGATGGCGGAAGCTGGACTCGATACACGGGTCGATTGACCTCGGATTGATCTTGCCAATGTCGGCCTGCTTCTTGCTTTGAAAAGCCCGGTTGTTTTGAGTTTGGGCTATGTTGAAGTTTTTTTCAAAAAGCTCTAATGTTTCGCGGACGCCTGCCGTTATGGAGACAGGAGTTCGTAGAGGGTTGCAAGGCGAGGTCGAGCGTCCCGGTTAGCTTTGACTGCCGGATCGATAAATTCCCTGCGCGAGCAATCCGATTTCTGCGATAACAACGAAATACGGCGTTCTGGATCGAATTCAAATTTGAGGAGTATAGAAATGAGCCTACCTACCACCCCCGTTGCCTCTTGGACGATCACGGAAATTGCCGCGTTGACTGCAACCGATATTGTGGAGTTGTCGACATCTCAAGTGAAGAGCCTGAGTACGGCGCACGTCGCTACGTTAAGCGCGGTTCAATTGCAGGCGTTCGAAACCGCCGATCTGGCTGTATTTAGCGGGAACCAGGCGAAGGCGCTTCAGGCAGCGAGCCTCGCCGCATTGAGCACCCTGCAATTTCAGGCGCTGAATACTTCGGCAATTAGTGGCCTCACGAGTGCGCAGATCGTCGCGCTGACGACAGCTCAAATTGCGGCGATGAAGACCAATCAGGTCAGTGCGATCAGTACGTCCGGCATTGCGGCGATGACTAGCGATCAGATATCGGCAATTGCGACCTCGGGTATCGTCGAATTGACGACGGCGCAGATAAAAGCGATCGAAGTCGCCGATCTTGCGGCGCTGTCTGTGACTCAGGTTCAGGCTTTGGCTACGGCGCAGATCAAGGCGTTGACGACGTCGCAGATTGCGGCGTTGACAAATACTCAGGTTCCTGCGATTTCGACCGATGGTGTGGCGGCGTTGACTACGGCGCAGGTGAAGGCGATCGAAACCGCCGATTTGGCGTTGATGACGACGAGTCAGATTCAGTCGATCACCACGGCTGGAGTGGCGAAACTCACTACTGACCAGATTGCCGCATTGACGACGACGCAAGTGGTCGCATTGATGACCGAGCAGGTCGCGGCAATCTCGACATCCGGAATTGGCGCATTGACATCGACGCAGATTGTCGCTGTCGAAGCGGTGGATATCGAAGCATTGAGTTCGGCGCAGTTGAAGGCGATCAATACGACGAACTTCGCGACCTTGGGTACCGGTCAGATTGCGGCCTTGGGTACGGCTCAGGTTAAATCGTTGGTGACGGGGCAGATTGCCGCATTGACGACGGCGCAGGCGGCGGCGCTCGAAACTTCGGATATCGCCGTGTTGAGTAGTGCGCAGGTTAAAGCGATCACTACGACGGATTTTGCAGCATTGGGAACCGGGCAGATCGATGCATTGACGACGGCGCAGGTGAAGTCCATTCAGACATCGCAGATCGCCGCGCTGACGACGACTCAGGTTGCGGTGTTGGGTACTGACGATATTGCATTGCTCTCGTCGAGTCAGATGGGCATCCTCTCCACGGCGGCGATGTCGGCGTTGACGACCGATCAGATTGCAAGCATCAGCACGAAAGCCATTTCCGGGATGAGCGCCGCGCAGGTGGCGGCGTTGAATACATCGGCTATCGTTGCATTGTCGACTTCTCAAGTCAAGGCGTTGACGACAGCGCAGGTGCCGGAGTTGACCACGACACAAGTGGCGGCCATCGAGACATCGGATGTTGCTGCGCTGAGTACGGCGCAAATTAAGGTTATCGAAACGTCCGATCTGGTCGTGATGGGAACGGGTCAGGTGGCGGCGCTGACGTCCGCTCAAGTTAAAGCATTGACGACAGCGCAGGTTCCGGCGTTGACGACGGCGCAGACCGAAGCTATACCGACCAGCAATTTGGCGGCGATGGCGACGTCGCAATTGAAAAT
>DATETD010000409.1:0-4528 GCA_035283885.1 Rhodocyclaceae bacterium | reverse complement strand
AGCGTTGGCGGTAAAGGCAGCTATAGCGCGAGCAGTCGTTTCGATATCGTTCTTGGAAACGCCGGCAACGATTTAGGCGGCTTAGTCGATCTCGGCGGCAACAACATCGTGCTCAAGGACGATGTGGATGGATTGACGCTGGGAACCATCGCTGCTGCAGGAAATTTGAGCATTACCTCGGCGGGCGCCTTAAATCTAGGCACAGGAACGGTGGGCGGCAAGCTCGTCGCGCTAGCGAACAATCGAGAAATCACCGCATCGGGTGCGTTGACGGTTGCCGGCGCCTCGACCGTGAATGCCGGAACGGGGGCGATCCAGTTAGCGCAAGTCAACGACTTCCAGAATACCGTCACGCCGATCGGCGGCGCTACGCGGATCGTCGACGTAAACGACCTGACATTGGAAGCGATTTCGACCGGCAGCCTGGAGGTTGTCTCGAATGGCGCGTTGAACTTGGGTAGCGGCACGGTCGCCGGCACGCTGACGGCGAGCTCGAACAACGGCAATATCGTCAAATCGGGGTCTTTAACCGTGACTGGGGCGTCGATCATCGACGCCGGAACGGGGACGGTTAACGGATATTCGAGAATTGCCGAGCTGGCGGCGCAAGCCCAACAGAGCGATCCCGTCGCCACAAATTGGCTGCAACCGTCGCCGCAACTGGATCGACTATTCGCCGCCTACTTGGATAATCCGCTCACGGCGGACATATCTTCGATCGCCTCGACTTCGCTGGCGGCTTCGCGTTCGCCTGACGTAACGCCGTTCGCGACTTCGCCGACGTTCTACTCTGCGTCCAGTAACGGCAGTTCGACGAACGCAAGCGGCAGCGAGGATGGGGCCAGGACATCGACGCCGATGAAAACTGCGGCAATCGACGCCGAACGAACACTGTCCCCGCAACCGGATCTGAATAATTTCACGACCGAAGCGCAACCCGGCGTCTCCAGCAACGTCCTCGCCGCGCCGAGCGCAATCGTCGATACGGCAACAGCGACGCCGCCATCTGGCGCATCGCGCCCAACCGCCACGCCTCCTCCAGCGGCAAGCAAGTTGGCGTACCTCAGCGAAAATTTATCGGGCGTTAAAACTTCGCCGGGAACCGAGGCCATCGCCAGCCAACCGGCTCTTCAGCAAGCAACGACATCGCTCAGTCGCATCGGCGCCGCCGTATCGGCGGAAACTCAAGCCTCTCCGATCGCCGCTGTCGCCGAGAGCGGGATCGCCATGACGCAATCCCTCTCGTCGCATGAGGCTGCGGCGCAACCGGCAACGAGCGCCGAACCGGCTTCGAACAATCAATTCGCGACGCTCTCCAATGCCAAGACGTCGAGTGGAGCGAGCGCCTTCGATAAGGCGCTCGGCATCGCGATGGCCAACGGCGAATCCTTCGATACGGCGGTCAACATCGCGCAACAATCGGTGCAGCAGGCCGATATGTTGGCGAGAGCCGACGACACCCCGTTAAGCGGCCTCGCCAACGGCAAAGCCTCGGGGCAATTCTCGGGCAGTCCAGAATTCCAGAAATCCTTGGGGGCCTTGTTGGCCAAAGGACTTTCCCCGGCGGAAGCGATGAAACAAGCCGGTCGTTCGGCAGCCGATAGCGAAGCCGCGCTACGCGCCGATGCGAAAAATCCGGAAGCATGGCTTTCCTCGGGCGACTCGTCCGCATCGTCTGGGCAAAGTCTGACGACTCAACTGGCGTCGATGGCCAACGCCAAAACCGCCAGCGGCGCCGCCGCCTTCGATAAGGTACTCAGCGCCGCCTTGGCCAAGGGCGAAAGCTTCGATACGGCGGTGAAATTGGCGCAGCAGTCGGTTCAGCAAGCCGATCAGTTGAGCAAAGCAGACAATACGCCCTTGGGCGCTCTGGCCAACGGACAAGCCTTTGCTCAGTTCGCCGAGAAACCGGAAATCCAAAAATCGCTGGGCGCTTTATTGGCCAGGGGCGTCGCCCCGGAAGCGGCCATGAAGCAAGTCCTGCAATCGCGTCGAGTCCTCGAAGCCGCCGCGCGCACCGACGAGAACAACCCGATGTCCTGGATTTCCTCCGGCGATCCGGCGGCGCTCGCCAAGTTGCCGACGCAGGCCGCCGGCAGCAAGGTGATGTCCGTGGCGCTGATGCGGGGCGTTCGCATGGATAAGGCGCTGACGATGGCGCTGGAAACGAATGCGCGCGAACAGCAGGCGATTCAGGTCGATCATCGCAATCCCGAAGCCGGTCTCGCCAATGGCGGCGCGACCGAACTTCCCAAAGGCGACGCCGTCTTCGATCGCTTGGTTTCGAATGCGATCGCGCGCGGCAAGACGCCGGCGGCAGCGATCGGTGCGGCCAGAGACATCGTCGCCAAACAGCCCAAGGAGAGCAAAACACCGGCGCAATCGCTCGCCTCGGGCAAAAACCTCGAAGCCTTACTCGGCGATGCGATCGATAATCCGATCTTCAAAACGGCGCTCGGCAATGCGCTGGCCAAAGGCGTTCCCATCGAAGCGGCCATCAAGATCGCCACCCAGCGCG
Source organism: Rhodocyclaceae bacterium (assembly GCA_035283885.1). GTDB lineage: Bacteria > Pseudomonadota > Gammaproteobacteria > Burkholderiales > Rhodocyclaceae > DATETD01. The sequence continues at coordinate 2,010 of DATETD010000409.1, read as the reverse complement.
CCGAAGCCAGTGCATTCCGCTTCCCGCTGCCGACGGCAGTGGTGCAACGGATTTCCGCTAAAGATGCGGCGTTCAAGATCACCACGGCAAAAGGCGCTCCCATCCCGCCGTGGTTGCGCTATGTGCCCGAAAAACGCAGCTTTTACGCTTCGTCGGTACCTGAAGGAGGATTGCCGCTGCAAATCGCCATCGCGGTCAATGGACAGAATTATCCTGTAACAATTACGGAAAGCTCGATTCGGCGTTGATCTTTGAACCTAGAATCCGCAGATGACGCAGATGTTCGCAGATTTTTCAAAGAAAAATCAATCTGCGCGAATCTGCGAAATCTGCGGATAAATTGAGGAATTTAGGTTGAAAAAGCAAGCGTCCACGAACACCTCGCCTTGCAGACCCGCTTGAGTCCGCACGAAAGAGGCGAGAGTTATTCGCTAAAGCGCAAGCTGACCATGGATAGCCAAACCTATTATGATTTTGCCGATATCGTTGTCAACGAATCCCGTGAAGAGTTCGGCCCGCCCGATAAGCAGGGCTTGGTGAAGTCGTCGAGCAGGAAACGGAAACAGTACCGACTGAAGTACGACGGGCAGCGCTATGTCGTGCCTGCCGAGTTAAGCGCGATATCGCGATGAGATAGTAGGATATCCGGCTCGGCGATTCGCCATTCGCCCCGTATCCGTCCCGTCAGCACCGACTTTTTGTGCTTATGTCGTCCCGCCTCAATCCGAACGACGCCAGAAATCCCAACAGCAAAAATCCAGCGCCGATGGCGAAGGCGTAGCTTGAGGCGTGCTCGGGCGTGCGGTCGCGCAGGAAGGCGACCAGTTGCGGGCCGACGACGCCCGCGGCGCCCCAAGCGGTGAGCATGGCGCCATAGACGCCGGACATGTTTTGCGCGCCGAAGGCGTCGGAGACGAAGGAGGGCAGGGCGCCGAAGCCGCCGCCGTAGCACAGCAGGATATAGCAGACCACGATGCCGAATAGCCATGGGCTTGCGACCCAGCCCAGGCCGACGAAGGCGACGCATTGGGTCAGCAGCATAATCCGGAAGACTTCGACGCGGCCCAGGCGGTCGGATAGACTGCCCCAGGCGAAGCGGCCCAGGCCGTTGAACAGCGCGCTGACGGCGATCAAGGTGGCGCCGTAGGCGGCGAGTCGTTCGGGGCTAAGGCTGGGGTCTTGGCGTCGCCAAAGCTCCTGAATCATCGGCGATTGAAAGCCGATAAACATAATGCCGGCGACGGTGTTGCAGAACATCAGCAGCCAGATCAGCGCAAACTGCGGGCTGAACAGCAGGCTACGCACTGCGGATGGAGCCGCCGATTCGCGTTGCTGCGCGCTTTCGGCCTGCGGCGGTTCCTGCATCGTCCAGGCGATCGGCGGCGCGATCAGCAGAAAAATCAGGCCGAGTATGCCGAAAACTTGCGGCAGATTCTGGTCCATTGCGTGCATCAGCACCGGGGCGACGAGTTTCGACATCAGCATGGCGCCGATGCCGAAGCCCATCACCACCATGCCGGTGGCGAGTCCTTTTTTGTCGGGGAACCATTTGGCGACGGTCGCCACCGGGGTGACATACGCCAGCCCGATGCCGGTTCCGCCGACGACGCCGTAGCCGAGATATAACAGCGGCAGCGATTGCAGATGCAGGGCCAGCGCGCCGATCAGATAGCCGCCGCCGAACAGCAGGCTGCCGAGCACTGCGAGCGTGCGCGGGCCATAGCGCGGCAATTGCCGTCCGCCCAGCGCCGCGCCCAGGCTCAGGAAGACGATGGTGGTGCTGAATACCCACGCTACTTGCATGTTCGACCAGTGGTAGGTTTGCGCCAGCGGGTTTTGGAAATAGCTCCACGCATACACCGTGCCGATGCACAGTTGCAGCGCGACGCCCATACTGGCGATAAACCAGCGGTTCGGAAGATTAGATGTCGATTGCATCGGTTGTCGATTTGCGCGGTTCATGTCGGACAGCCCGGAATACCGAGTTTGGGCCATAGCGCATCGACGCGT
>DATETD010000408.1:0-3835 GCA_035283885.1 Rhodocyclaceae bacterium | reverse complement strand
GAAAATGAACGGATCGCCGCCTTTAAGCCGCACCACGCTTTTGCCGTTGCGCGCCAAACGCACCAGCAACTGATTGATCTGTTCTTGCGGCAAGGCGTGGTTGCCGCTTTGCTTACCGGCATAGATTCGTTCGGTGTTTTCCGGAACCAAGTCGAGAATCGCCTGCGACACCAGGTTATCATAAACCAAGATATCCGCATGAGCGATCAACCGCGCCGCTTTCAAGGTCAGCAATTCCGGATCGCCGGGACCGGCGCCGACCAGATACACCCGTCCGGGGACGATGGAATCATTCAAAATCGGCATCCAATACAATGCGATAACGCGCTTTACCGGCGCGCAGACGGTCGATGGCCTCATTGACGCGGCTCATCGGGAAATGTTCGGTTTGCGGCGCGATCCCATGTCGCGCGGCGAATTGCAACATCGCATCCATGGTCGCACGCGAACCGGTAGGCGAACCGGATACACTTTTCTCGTAACTTAACAGCATGATCGCATTCACCGGAATCGGCTCCTGCACCGCGCCGACGATATGCAGCCGGCCTTTCGGCGCCAAGGTGGCGAACAAGGCGTCCCAATTGAGCGGCACATTCACCGTGTATAAGATCAGATCCAGCGAACCTCGAATCGACTTCATCGCCTTGGCGTCGCGGCTCGACACCACGCGATGCGCGCCCAGCGTCAAGGCTTCGGCATGCTTGGATTCGCTCGACGTAAACGCCGTGACTTCGCAGCCCCACGCGCGCAGAAATTTAAGCGCCATATGCCCCAAGCCGCCGATGCCGACCACGCCGACGCGGTCGACCGGTCGAATCCCAAGGCTCAGTAGCGGCTGAAACACCGTAATCCCGCCGCACAGCAAGGGCCCGACGCTGGCCGACGCCAACGCCTCCGGCACGGGCACGGCCCAAGCCCAATGGACGCGCAGCCGCTGCGCAAAGCCGCCGCTGCGTCCGACGATGGTCGGCTGCACTGCGGCGCATAAATGCTGTTCGCCGTCGAGGCAATCGTGACAATGCATACAACTCGCCGCATTCCAACCCACGCCGACGCGCTGACCGATCGTCAGCCCTTTGGCGTATTCGCCCAGCGCCACGATGCGCCCCACCGCTTCGTGCCCCGGCGTCAAGGGATAACCGGACATGCCCCAGGAATTCTCGATCATCGATAAATCCGAATGGCAAATGCCGCAATGCTCGACTTCGATTTCGACCTCCTCGACGCCCAAAGGACCGAGGTCGTCTCGTAAGGTTGTAAAGGCGATCCGGCGCCCATGGCGGCCCAGGCTTGAATCGAACTCATGATAGTCCCTTCATATCGGATGGAATTTTGGACGGCAACGGCGCTACGGCGATCGTCGCGCTACGCTCGATTATGCGGCACATTCGACGGAAAATACAGAGACGAAAGTGGCGGCGATGGAATAACCGTTTGAATGTTGCGATCTTTTAGCGGTATAGTTTCCAGTGCGGGACGTAGCGCATTCGCCAACTCACACTAAGGATGAAATCATGAAAAAACTGCTTTGTATCGGCCTGTTGTGGGCCAACCACGCATGGGCGGACGGCCTGATTCTGACTACGGAAGACGCGCCGCCATTCAACTACACCACCGACGGCGGCAAAACCATCAGCGGCAGTGCGACGGAAATGATTCACGAATTGTTCAAGCGCGCCAAGATCGAGTACAAAATCACCTTGTATCCGTGGGTGCGCGCCATCGAAATGGCGCAAGTCGATAAAGACACCTGCGTCTATTCGACCACGCGCACCGAGGAACGCGAAAAGACGTTCCATTGGGTGGGACCCGTCGCGCCCAACGATTGGGTGCTGTTCGCCAAAGCCGATAGCCCGATCAAACTAAGCAAGCTCGACGATGCGCGCGCCTATAAGGTCGGCGGCTATCGCGGCGACGCCGTGACCCTGTATCTGCAAAACAATAAATTCACCATCGATACGGCGACCAACGACGAACAGACGGTGCAGAAGCTCAATGCGGGGCGCATCGATCTCTGGGCCACCGGGATTCTGGCAGGGCCGTTCATCGCCAACAGGTTCAAGCTTAAGGTCAAACCCGTGTTGAATTTCAAGAAGACTTCGCTGTATTTGGCGTGCAACAAGTCCGTTCCCACGGACACCATCGACACGCTGAACGCCACATTGCAGGCCATGGTCAAGGACGGCACGACCCGAAAGATCGATAAGAAATACGAGTAATTCGAAGCTTGCTATCGCGAAAAAGTCGGCGCTGGCGGGACGGCTAGCCGCCGAGCCGTCCCCGGCCTCGGACATCTCCCATGATAAACTTATACCTCAAAATCGAATCCGACCATGAAAACTATTATTTTTCCGCTACTTGCCGCCTGCCTCGCCGGCGCCGCGCTCGCCGCTCCGCCGCCCGGCCATCCCTCGCCCGCGCAGGCGATGGATATGTTGATGCCCGACAAAGCGCCCGCGCCTGCCGAGTTGCCGCACGAAGGCACGGTGCGCGCAGCGATCGACGCCAACCAATTCACCTATATCGAAGTCGAACGTGCAGGTAAGACGGAATGGATCGCCGCGCCGTTGATGGCGATCAAGGTCGGCAGCACGATACGCTACGAGGATGGCGCGGTGATGAGCAACTTTTACAGCAAGCTGCTCAAGCGCACCTTTGCCGGCGTGATGTTCGTCGGCCATGTCGGCGTGACGGCGCAACCCCAATAACCGTCGCCCGACGTTTACTAAGGTGGACGACGCGCGCACCGACGAAAGCTTGATGCTGGCGTATCGCGACGGCGAGGCGGCGGCGTTCGAGGCGCTGTATGCGCGCCATCGCGGCAAGCTGTTCCGCTATCTGTTGCATCAATGCCGCAAGCGCGAGCAGGCCGAGGAGATGTTTCAGGAGGTTTGGATGTCGGTGATACGCGCCCGCAGCGCTTACGAAGTCAGCGCCAAATTCAGCACCTGGCTGTACCGCATTGCGCATAACCGGCTGATCGACGGCTATCGCGCGACGGGGCATTTGGCCGAGTTCGAGCGTGAAATCGACGACGAAGACGGCGAATTACCCGAGATTCGCGCGCCGGAATTCGAGCAACCCGAGCAAAGGATGGAGCGAGGCGAACTTGCAGCGTGCATGATCGCCGCCGTCGAGGCGCTGCCCGCGGCGCAGCGCGAAGCTTTTTTGCTGGTGGCCGAAGGCGGCTTGTCGGTCGATGAAATCGCACGCGCGATCGGCGTCGGTTTCGAGACCGCCAAGAGTCGCTTGCGTTACGCCTATGCGCGGCTGCGCGCCAGCCTAGGGGATTTGTCATGACCGAACCTTGCAAAACGATGGTCGATCCCCCGCATGCCGATCTGATCGCGCTGTATCGCGCAGGCGCGCGCGCCGAGCCGACGGCGGCGCTGGATATGCGTATTCTCGCCGCCGCGCACGCTGCCGTCGACCATCGCACTGCCCGGCCTCGGCAACTTCGCCCTTGGTGGAAAAGCTGGTTGGCGCCGGTTTCGCTGGCGACCATGGCGGTGCTGGGGCTGACGCTGGCGCTGAATGTCGGCGACGAGCAGGAAGGTGCGTATCGCGCGGAAACCGCCGCCGAACCGCCCTCCTCCCCGGCGATGGAAGCCGCACGCAGCGACCGTTCTGCCGAGTTACATAAAGCCGAAACCGCCGCAAAGCAGTCCGCACCCAAGCCCACGCCCGATGTCCCGCATGCCCCACAGCCAATGCACAAAGCAAAGACCGCCGCCCCCAAACCCGAACCGAAGGCGGCGGCGGCGCGCGTCGAGGAAGCCCGCCCCATGGCGGATAGCGTCGAACCTGTCCTAAGCCCGAGTCCAGCCCCACAGGC
>DATETD010000407.1:0-2271 GCA_035283885.1 Rhodocyclaceae bacterium | reverse complement strand
ATCGAACTGGCGAATGGCGAGGATAAGCAAGATATCGGCGTGGGGGTGGATGCGGTGTCGGAAGTGCTGGAAGTCTCGAAAGCCGAAATCGAACCGCCGCCGGCCTTCGGCGCCAAGATTCGCGCCGACTTCATCGAAGGCATGGGCAAGATCAATGGCAAGTTCGTGATTATCCTGAATATTCAGCGCGTGTTGTCGGTCGATGAGATCGCTTCGTTGGCGGTGGTCAGCGAACGCGCGCCGGGGCTGACGGGGGTGGGCGAGGCGCATTGACGAACGCGCTATGGAAGATCAGAGTCGAAAGCCTGTCCACGAACGGCACGAAAAGCACGAACGGAAGACACGAACGTTTTGACGGGTTTTGACGTTTTTTGATTTTGTTCGTGCCTTTCGTGATTTTCGTGGACTCGATGTTGACTTTAGTGAGATTGGGCTGACGCAGGAAGCCCAACAGCCCAAGCTGCAATGGCATGTTTTGCAAAGGCGGTCGCAAAAACTCGATAGCCCGGCATAATGGGAACTCTTCCCGCAATGCCGGGCTTTTTGTCGTGCATCGAAAAGTCGGCGCTGGCGGGACGGCGAGCGTGCTTATGATTGAAGTCTTTTAGGAAGGATGGGCGATGGTAATGAAGTCGATACGCGCTAGATTGCTGCTGCTGTTTTCCGTGCTGGTGGTCGGGGTCGCCGGTTTTTTGGCGGTCGATGTCGGCGATCAGATCGGGCGCTTGCGCGAAGGGCAACGCATCGGCGTGGTGGTCGAGGTGGCGATCGCCGGCAGTGCGCTGGTGCATGAGTTGCAAAAAGAGCGCGGGCTGTCGGCGGGGTTTATCGGTTCGAAGGGCGAGAAATTTCAAGCGGAGTTGGAGCAGCAACGCGCCGCGACCGAGGCTAGGCGCACTGCGTTGTCGGCGGCCTTGAAACAGCGCGCCGATGAGTTGCCTACTGCATTTTCCGCCAAGCTCGATCAGGCCAACGCAGCGGTGCGGCAGATCGACGAGCGCCGCAAAGAGATCGGCGCGCTACGTGCGACCGGAGCGGAGTCGTTTGCCTTTTTTTCGGAGCTGATCGAGCGTTATCTGGCGACGGTGGCGGTGGTGTCGCCGTCGTTGAAGGATGCCGAGATGATGCGTTACTTTTCGGTGTATGGCATGTTTCTCGGCGCGAAGGAGTACGCCGGACGCGAGCGTGCGACGGTCAATGCGGCGCTGACGGCGGATAAGGCGCTCGATCCTGCGCTGCACCGTCGGCTGATCGGCGTCCTGACCAGTCAGGATATCTATTTGGCGAACTTCCGCACACTGGCGACGCCGGGGCAGAATGCCGAACTGGATAAGCTGCTGGCGAGCAATGCAGCCAAAGAGACCTTGGCGATGCGTAGTCGCGTGCTCGATAAGTCCTATGAGGGCGGTTTCGGCATTGCGCCCGCCCAGTGGTTTGCGACGATCACCGCCAAGATCGATGCGATGAAACTCTTCGAGGATGCGATCGCCGCCGAGATCGTGGCGCATTCGCTGGCGCTGAAAGAGCGCGCGTGGCGCGGTCTGGCGCGCTCGATCTTTTCCTGCGTATTTCTGCTGCTGCTGACGATGGTGTTTTCCGCAATGTTGTCGCGCGTGTTGCGCGCCGTGGGTCTGGCGACCGCGGCGGCCCATCGCATCGCCGCCGGCGATCTGGCGCAGATGCCCGCCGTGACGCGCGAAGATGAAATCGGCCAGCTCGAACAGGCGGTGCAGCATATCCATACACAGCTTGGCGTGTTGATCGAGGAAGGGCGAACCTTGGAGCAGGCGGCGCGGCAAGGCCATCTGAAGGTGCGCGCTCGCGTCGAACGCTTGGGCGGGGAATACCGGAATATCGTCGCGGGCTTCAACGCCACGCTTGAAGCCGTGGTCGTCCCGCTCGACGTGGCGGCGAACTATGTCGAACGCTTGGCTCGGGGCGATGTCCCGGCGAAAATCGTCGAGGATTATCATGGCGATTTCAATATTCTCAGGAACAATCTGAACACCTGTATCGACGCGGTGAATCGCTTGGTGGCCGATGCGAATTTGTTATCGACGGCGGCGGTGGCCGGCAAGCTCGCGACGCGCGCCGATGCGAGCCAACATCATGGCGATTTCCGCAAAATCGTTCAGGGCGTCAACGACACCTTGGACGCGGTGATCGGCCCGCTGAACGTGGCGGCGAACTATGTTGACAGGATTTCCAAAGGCGATATTCCGCCTAAGATTACCGATACGTACAACGGCAACTTCAATACCTTGAAGAACA
>DATETD010000406.1:0-7763 GCA_035283885.1 Rhodocyclaceae bacterium | reverse complement strand
ATTCCGCTTGTCCATCGGCGATCCAAGCCAGCCGCCAGCCCGCCCCATCGACAACCGTATATTCGATATAAGTTCTTGAATCCGATTCGACATGATGCTCTCCCCTTGAAGTATTCAAATTCGACAGCGGCGACTCTCGATTTGCAGCGTCCGCCCCATCCCGCACTGCATGGAACGTATCTTATCGGCCATGCCATGGAGCTAACAACGCCGTCGCATGGGCAAATCGCTCACGCCTAGCTTGATCCCTTCCGCCGCGTTCGCTTTCGTTCTGCGGCGTGAACGAACGCTCACGCCGCATGCGTGCTTTTAGCGCCGAAAAGCGCGATACTGGCTACCGACTACTTCTACTGGAGCCGACGTGTTCAAAGTCGCCGTCATCGAAGACGACATTCCGACCAGCAATCAACTCAAAGAGTGGATCGTCGCCGCACGTCCCGGCATTGCGGTCGACCAATGGTTCGCGCGCGACGACGCCGAGGCCGCGATCATGCGGGAAAGTTACGATATTATCGTACTCGATATCGAACTGGGGCGCGAACGTCATGCGGGCGTAGCGATCATCAACGCGATCAACAAAAGCCGCCAAGGCACGCCGGTGCTGGTGGTCTCGGCGATGCCGGCGACGATTTACCGCAGCATCATGAAGGCGCTCGACGCCTGGGACTATCTGCAAAAAACCACCTTCGCCGAATCGGACTTTATCGACACCTTTCTCGAAATCCTGCGCGCCGCCAAAAACCGCCATGTCGACGAACGCGAGACCAACGACGGGGACGAGCTTTCGCTCGACCCGTTACGCCAAAGCACCCCGCTCTGGCGCGGCAAGCGCATCAATCTGCCGCTGACCGCGCAACGCATCCTGGCGACCTTGTATCAACGTCGCGGGCATGTGGTGTCCTACGACGAGCTATTTCAAGTGGTTAAAAGCGGTCGCAACCGCGACAATATCCGCAAACATATCAGTACGATACGCGAAGCGTTTCGCGAATTCGACGAAACCTTCGACCGGATCGAGAATATTCCGATGCGCGGTTTCCGCTGGTGCGATCCCGCCGATCCCAGCGGGCATAGCGGATAAAGTTCGGCATGGCGACGCTCGCTTCCTACCGCTTGCGCCTGGTGTTTCGCGGCGCGTTTTTGCTGCTGGCGTTCGCCGCCGTCGCCATGGCGGTCTACGTGTTGCAGGAAGAACGGCAGCGCAGTTACCGCAACTATCGCGATAGCATCCTCAAGACCAAGGAACAGATTGTCGCCAAATTGCGCCATCCTTCGGGCCAGCTCGCGCTGCTCAATCCGCCGCGCCAGGACGATAAGATTACGCCGTTGCGGCCCGTGCTGCTGCCGTATGCCGCGATCGATTTCGACGACCAGACCAAGGTGCGCAACGCGATCGAAATGGCCGGTTGTCTGGTGCGTTATCCACGCAACGGCTCGCTGTGCGTCGCCATCGGCAACAATCCTTGGGCCGGCGGCTTCATTTATGCTGCCGGAACTTTTCTCAGCACGGCGCTGACCCCGCATCGCATCGGCGACCAGTCGCTGAGTCAGGCGCACCGCCTGCGCGTCGGCGTGAGTTTACGCGGCCAAAGCTATCGCTGGATCGCGCCGTTCGAGGCCTTGGGCAATGCGAACCTCGCCAAAAATCGCGGCGAGCGCGGTCGCTTGACCGGCTTTATCGATAGCGGCAACGACGACTATTCGGGCATGCGCCCGCTCAAAGATTTTCGCGGTTGGATTTGGCAGGACGCCGAGTGCGCCACCGAATCCACCGCCGACGGCTGCCTGAAAAAATCCTTCTTTTCGTTGCGTCTGCCGGTCGAAGTCTTGCGCGACGCCCTGTTCGAGAACCAACGACCGGTCTGGCCGCCCGCCGATCTCGACCAAATTCTCGTGCATATCGAAGCGCTCGCGCCCGGCGAGTCCGCGCCCTTGTTCGACAGCAACGACGACAAGGCGCTGCCGCCGTTTTCGCTCGCCGATCTGCAACCGCTGCTGTTGCCGGGCGAAAGCCTGGATATCCGTAAGATATCGGCGAGCGTCGAGCGCGATATGCTGCGGCTACAGGGCGCAGCCGATGCCGACGCCTCCTCGCCTTTGATTAAACGCTTGATCCGCCGCCTGCCGCTGGAAAGCGAAATCCGCCCGATCGAACTCGACGACGCAATCGCCACGCCGATGGGCAATTACCGCATCGTGCTGCGCGGCGATGCGCGCAGCATCGACAGCGGCCTCGCCGCCACCGCGACGCGCCTTTCGTGGTTCGTCGGCGCCATGCTGCTGGCGATTGCCTGCGCCTGGCTGGTGCTGGAGATCGGCATCATCCGCCGCATCGCCCGGCTGACGCGCCGCGCCACGCAGCTTTCGCGCATGGTGAACGACGCCGACGGCCTGGAGCATGTCGACTTCGCCGACCTGCGCGGCGCCGACGAATTCGGCATACTCGCCAACTGCCTCAACGAACTGTTGCGCCGCGTCAAAGAAGACGTGGAGCGCGAGAAAATCCGCGCCGAACAAGAAATGGACATGTGGCGCGCCGTCGGCCACGAAATCATGTCGCCGCTGCAATCGCTGATGGCCTTGCACCGCGACCCCGCCGACCCGAGCAATCGCTATATCAACCGCATGCAGCAGGCGATTCGCATCCTCTACGGCAGCGCCTCGCCGGGCGAAGCCTTTCAGTCCTCGACCTTGCAGATTCGGACGCTGGACATCGACGAATTCCTCAAAAACGTCGCCGACAACGCCGCGTGCGTCGGCATAGACAATGTGCGTTTCGACCATGGCGACGGCCCGGTGACGGTGCGCGCCGACGACTATTCGCTCGAAGACGTCGTCACCCATGTGCTGCGCAACGCCGACCGCTACCGCACGCCCGGCACGCCGATCGTTATGCGCCTGCAATGCAGCGAAACTCTCGCCGCCGTGACGATACGTAACGTCGGCCCGGCGATTCCAGCGGAATTGATCGACACGATCTTCGAATACGGCGTATCCGATCAGCAAGACGCCGCCGCCAACGGCAACCGCGGTCAGGGTCTGTTCGTCGCCAAAACCTATATGGCGAAAATGGGCGGCACCATCGGCGCGAAAAACGTCGAGGACGGAGTATGTTTTACGCTGTGCTTGCAACGGACCGCAGGAGGAAGCGATTGATTTCGCTCGTATATCGACGACGATCGCGGCGGAGTGGGAAACTCGGCGACGCTCCGTCCCGCCAGCGCCGACTTTTAAATTGACGACGGGGACCGAAGTCCCCGCCGGCTTTTCTTTGGTTACAAGGCTCAAGCAGCCTCGGCATAGGCCTTAAGCGGCCAGTGCGAAACGCTCATCGTTGGCGTTTAGAGATTTGCTTCATTAACGTCGATCGCCTGACGAGTTGCCTGCTCACCTTCGCCCGCCCTGTCGAAACCAGTGCACCCCCACCTAAGAACAAGAACGCGCGCCGATGCGCTTAGGTGGAGGTGGCGGGAATCGAACCCGCGTCCAGAACGCCTCCAGATTGCCGGAATTACAACCATGCACGGATTATGGGGCCGACAGATCGAACTTTCAAGGGCTGCATGAAATTTCCTTACGCGCCCCAAACGCCGACGCTACGCTGCCCGACACGCTCGTCGCGCTGCCAGATACGCTCGTCCCACGGGATTTCCGCGCGTCGCTCGAACAGTATCAGATGCGATTCGTCCGCGCCGCAGCGGTCGGCGTAATCGGCGACTTGCGCCAAACCGTGTTGCAGCGTAGCCTCCAGCCCCTTATGCAGAATCTTCAACTCAATGACGATGCGCTGCACCGGGCCGAGGTAGCCCTGGGCCTCGTCCAAGGGCCAGACGAGCAAGAGATCGGTGCGTTTGCGCCCCAAGCCGTATTCGCGGTCGATGCGTCCGCCGCCATTGACGATGCGCTGCAAAAAGGCTTGCAGCAACAATTGCGGGCCGGCTTCCTTATAGTCGAACTTCTCCAGCCAGGCATCGGAATGTTCGCGAAAGAACTGTTGAAACGCGGCCAGCAATTTCTTCATCTGCAAGCGGCGCTGTGCGTCCAGATACCACGATTGTTCGTGCGCAATCCGCGTCTGCGCAATCCAGGTGAGTTCGCGCGGCACGATTTCCTGATAGATGCGATTGGCGATGCGTAATTGCGGGCGCGTAACGATCAATCCCAAGTCTTCGACATACTGCTGATCGTCGCTGGCGACGTCGATATCGGCAGTCTCGCCGGCGAGCAAGGCCGCGACGACGCCATGCACGCGCGGCTCGCGCAGCTTGTCGGTCAGTTGATCGAGATGCGTCGCGCGACTTTGGATCAAGCGTTCGCGCGCCGCGCGATAGCGTTCGAGCGTAATCGGCGTCGCACGGTCGCGCGCCGTGCGCTCGTTCCAGGTGGCCTCATGGCCGAGCGCATTGACCAACCAAGGCTGGCCCGCCGTGTCGCGCCATAATTCCGGATAAATCGCCGGATCGATCGCCTGACCGGTGGCGTCTTGATGCTGTCGCCACAAAGCCTCGCTTTCCTCGCGGCTGAGATTACCCAGGCGTAAAGATACCGCCTTGATATTGAAGGCCGAACCGCCGGTAATGACCTCGTGATTCGCGGTATGGATGCGGTAATCGCGCACGTCGCGCACCCCGCACAGTATCATCGTTTGCGGAAACGCCGCCGGACGCTGGGCATAACCGGAACGAATCTGCCGCAACAGCGAAATCAACGTATCGCCGACCAAGGCGTCGACTTCGTCGAGCATCAGCACGATAGGACGGTCGCAGGCTTGCGCCCACTTGGCCAATAAGCCACGCACGAGATCGTCGCCCCCCGCCCCTTCGGCCAGCAGCTTGGCGCGCCATTCGAGCAAACGCGGTTCGTTCAAGTACAAACTGGCCGCATCGGCGATCGCCAACGATATCGACTTCATGCCGCGCAGCACATCGCCGCGCGCGGTTTGCGCCGTTTCGATATTGGCGTACAAGGCGCAGAATGTTCCTTGCGCATTCAAGTAATGCATCAAGGCCAGCAGCGACGTGGTTTTCCCGGTTTGGCGCGGCGCATGCAGAATGAAATAACGCTGCTGCTCGATCAGCGATTCGATTTCCATAAGATCGATCCGGGTCAGCGGATCGATCATGTAATGTTGCCCCTCAGCCGAAGGACCGGCGGCATTGAAAAATTTCATTTGCGATTCTCCCAAAAAAGCAAGACGAAAACGCGCGAAAAAATCACCCCACCACGCTCAATTCCGTCGGCTTGATCTTAAACGGAATCTCCTTGCCGCGCTTGCCGCGTGCGGCGCGGTAGGCGCTTTGCGCCGCTGCGTCCAGTTTATGCACCGAGGTTTTACCGCCGCGCCCCACGCCGCCGATTTGCAGCGCCTGCCCCGCCGTCGTCATGACCATGCCGACGATTTCGTCGCCCTCGGCCAAGCCGATCAGCATCGAGCCGCGTCCCTTGGCCATCGCCTTGATTTCGTCCACGCCGAACAGCAACAGGCGACCGCTTTGCGTCAGCACCGCGAGGCTGTCGCCGCTTACCGCCAATGGCAATAAGGGTTTTTCGCCTTTTTCCAGACTCATAAACGCCTTGCCGGCCTTGTTGCGCGAGATCGTCTCGGCGATGCCGACGACAAAACCATAACCGCCCGAACCCGACATCAGGTATTTGCTCTCGCCCGGCCCGGTCAAGACTTGCGCCGGTTTGCCGCCCTCGAAAAAGTCGATCAGCGTATTCAAGGGCGTGCCGTCGCCGCGTCCGCCCGGCAGGTCGGAGACTTTGACGCTATAACTGCGCCCCTGATGATCGACGATAATCAAGGGCCATACCGTGCGCGACTCCAGCACGCGCCAAGGATAATCGCCGGTCTTATACGCGATGGCGTTCGCATCCAAGCCATGGCCTTGGCGCGTGCGCACCCAGCCGTTTTTCGACACGATCACCGTCACCGGCTCGTCGGGCGCGTTGATTTCGCCGGACAGCGTCTGCGCCACCGCCTCGATCAAGGTGCGGCGCGCATCGCCGAAGCGTTTCGCATCCTCGCCGATTTCCTTCAGAATCTGTTTCGTCATCGCCGGACGCGATTCCAATAGCAAGATCAAACCGGCGCGCTCGGACTGCAACTCCTTGATTTCCTGCTCGATACGGAAACCTTCGAGTCGTGCAAGCTGGCGCAAGCGGATTTCGAGAATATCCTCGGCCTGAATCTCGCTCAGGCCGAAGCGCTGCATCAAGGCGCTCTTAGGCTCGTCCGATTCGCGGATGCAGCGTATCACCTCGTCGATATGCAAAAAGACGATCTGTCGCCCGGCGAGAATATGCAGTCGTCGATCCACTTCGCCGAGGCGATGGCGCGTGCGGCGCTCGACCGTGACGTAGCGGAAATCGATCCATTCGCGCAGGATTTGCAGCAGATTTTTCTGTTGCGGTCGCCCGCCGTAGCCCGGCTGTGCGGGATCGGGCCGCCCGACCATGGTCAGATTGACCGACACGCCGGCTTCGAGCCGCGTATGCGTCAGCAATACCGCCATGAATTCGTCTTGCGAGATGCGCGAGCTTTTCGGCTCCAGCACGATGCGCACCGCCTGTTGGTCGCTGGATTCGTCGCGCACCGTATCGAGCACGCTCAACACCAGCGCCTTGAGGTTCTTCTGCTCGTGACTGACTTCTTTCTTGCCGGCGCGCGGCTGCGGATTGGTCAGCGTCTCGATTTCCGACAAGACCTGCGCCACCGATACGCCATGCGGCAGTTCATGCACCACCACGCGCCATTGACCGCGCGCGAGTTCTTCGATCTTCCAGCGCGCGCGCAGCCGCAAACTGCCGCGCCCGCCGGCGTAAATCTCGCGAATGTCCTGCGGCGCCGAAATCAACTGCCCGCCGCCGGGAAAATCCGGCCCCGGCAGAATCGCCATCACCTCGTCGAGTCCGGCGTCGGGATGTTGGATCACATGACACACCGCTGCGGCGACTTCGCGCAGATTATGCGGCGGAATTTCTGTCGCCATGCCGACGGCAATCCCAGAGGCGCCGTTGAGCAAGACGAAAGGCAAGCGCGCCGGCATCAACTGCGGCTCGGTGGTCGAGCCGTCGTAATTCGGCAGAAAATCCACCGTGCCGCGGTCGATTTCGCCGAGCAGCAGTTCGGCGATCGGCGTCAGACGGCATTCGGTATAGCGCATCGCCGCCGCGCCATCGCCGTCGCGCGAGCCGAAGTTGCCCTGCCCGTCGACGAGCGGGTAGCGCAGCGTGAAATCCTGCGCCACGCGCACCATCGCATCGTAGACGCTGGTGTCGCCATGCGGGTGAAATTTGCCGATCACATCGCCGACCACACGCGCGCTCTTGACGTGCTTGGAGGTCGCCGACAAACGCATTTCGTTCATCGCATGCAGAATGCGCCGCTGCACCGGCTTCAGGCCGTCTTCGACCTGCGGCAGCGCGCGCGCCCTAACCACGCTCATTGCGTACGACAGATAGGCGCGTTCGGCGTAGGCGTCGAGCGACAGCGCCGTGCCGTCGGCAAAAGTCGGCGCTGACGGGACGGATAGCGCAGGCGTCTCGTCGGCCTCGCTATCCAAGTCGGCGAACAGATCGCCGGTAGGATTGGCTGGATTTTTCGCACTCATCGCTTAGGACGCTTAGGGCATAATTTCGACATATTCATACACTTCCGCATCGGTGATGCGCTTGCGCACCGGCAGCGTCAATTTGGAAAACCATTCCTGCGGACGATGGCGGTCGATCTCGCGCCCCATAAATTTAACCAATTCGCAAAT
>DATETD010000405.1:0-6028 GCA_035283885.1 Rhodocyclaceae bacterium | reverse complement strand
TATGCACCTCTTGGCGCGGTTTGGGTAGTTGAAAGGCATGAAAAGGGGTGTTGCGAGTTGTAGTTTACTGTACGTTTTTTTGGAAAATTATATTAAACAATGAATTGCGTATTCATGTGCCGGAATATACAGCCGATACGGACTTGGGATACACCTTTTAAGGTGTATACATTACATTAGGCTATGGCGCCCTACGCCGACTCGATTTTTTGAAAGGTTCAGAGATGTCAGAGCAACCAATACAAAAACCTGAAGAAGTTGCCGCCTTCTACTCCGAAATGTGCATTGGAGCCGCAAAGCAAATGACAGGAAGAACTCTCGATTACTCGGCTGAAAGCATTGCGTTGATCGAGTCGATAATTGATCAATTTCGCATGGACGGCGCGCCTACAAAAAATTTGTCGAATACATTGGTATCAATGGGCTGCTATCTCGGAGAAATATTTGTTCGTCAACAGAAAGGCACATGGGTGTGGGCAGCAGATACTCCTATGAAAGAAGTCTGTGCTGCTCCGTTCTTGATACAAACTGGCCCCACATCATTCTGCAATCCCATCGATAAAGTGTCTAAGCGGATGGAGAATGGCGAGGAAGACTCACTAGAATTTTTCTATGAGCGATTTGCCGATTGTAAGATCGATAAATCCGCTGGTTCTAATTGGGGGTTTACGGCAAAGAAAATCTCCTGGTGGCGTAGGCTGTTTCGAAGATAGGCGTCGAAACGCATGCGACCAGAGGAAAATAGGGGACAGACCATGGTTTTCGGTGAAAAACTCTCCGTGCATAGAAAAACCGTGTCAGCCACGCATTTATGGTGCTACGGTAGCGGTAAAGAGACGCCGGTATATACCCGACAGCATGAATTTCGTTTGCAACGACAAAGAGCACGGTGTCAGCTTCAAGGAAGCCAGCACCGTTTTCCTTGATGTGCTTTCGATTACGGGCGCCGACCCTGACCACTCGGAGAGCGAGGAACGTTGGCTTACTTTCGGAGTCTCGATTCAAGGCAACTTCTTGGTTGTCTCGCATACAGACGAAGGAGAGACAATCCGAATCATCAGTGCTCGCCTGGGCGAAAAATCGGAAAGGAAGCTCTATGAAGAAGGCTAAATCGGCTAAAGACACGTTGCGTAGCGAATACAAGCGTTCAGATTTTCCTGGTGGTTTTGTTCGAGGAAAATACGTAGCGAGGGCTGCTGCCTCTTCCAACATTGCAGTGCTTGAACCTGACGTGGCAACGGCCTTCCTTCCCCAATAGCGAGGCAGTCAACGATGCGCTTCGAACCATTTTGCAAGCGGCGAAGCATATGGCGGCCCACCCCTAAGCCTACCGCCGAAGCATGGGGGCAGGTCTCATATTCCAACACTCGGAAGGTTTGCCGCCATAGTAAAAATGGGATTACTTGAGCGGGACGCTGGAGCGTTCGGCGTTACGTTCCCACGCTGGAGCGTGGGAACGATAAATGCGTAACGATTGACGGCGGTCGAGGCATGCGCCGCCGTCGCTTAGGTGCGTTCGCGTCCGGTTACGACCCCCAAACGCTGCCGCTGCCTTTGAAGCGCTTTTCGACCTCTTCGACCGGAATATAGCCGCCGACGCGGTCGCCGTTGGCGAAGAATAGCGCCGGGGTGCCGTTGATGCGCAGTTTGCGCCCCAAGCTTACGGATTTGCCGAGTCCGGTCAAATCGCATTTGCCGTCGGCAGTCGACGGGGCTTTGTTGGCGGTCATATAGTCGATCCAGGCTTTGGAGCGGTCGGGCGAACACCAAATTGCTTTGGATTTTTCGAACGAATCCTCGGACAGAATCGGCATCAGGAAGGTGTATACGGTGATATCTTTGATGGCTAAGAGTTCGGTCGCGAGCTTTTTGCAGTAGCCGCAGTTGGGGTCTTCGAAGGTCACCAGCACATTTTTGCCGGAACCGCGTACTTGCTTGATCGCCAGATCGAGCGGCAGCGCGGCGAATTGACGTTCCGCGGTCAGATTCTTGCCGGTTTTCATGTCGATCAAATTACCGAGGATCGCATAGCCGCCCTTGTCGTCGGAATAATAAATCTGTCCGCCGGCGGTCACTTCCCAGAGTCCGGCGATCGATGCCCTTGTAATTTTTTCTATGGTTCCGAAGCGCGGTTCCAGGGCTTTTTTGATTTCGGCCTCGCCGGCGGCGACGTTGAAGGCAAGACTGGTCAGGGCCAGGGCGGTGAGGGTTTTTTTCATATCGAGGTGTCTCCAGAGGAAAATCATGAGGCCAGCGCATAACGCACCAGGGCGTCTTTGAGGACTGGCGCTCGGTCGGTAAAGTTCAAGCCCAGATTGCGTAAAAAACTCAACGGAGCGGCGCTGGGCTGAAACAGGCGATACAGGCCGTCGGTCATGGTTTGCAAGGCGACGACTTCGGCCTTGCGTGCGCGTTCGTACATGCGCAGCCGCAGGAAATTGCCGCAATCGGCGTAAATCGGGTTGTCGCTCAACACCTTGGCTAAGGTCTGCGCATCCTGAAAGCCTAAATTGACGCCGTGACCCGATAAGGGATGAATCGTATGGGCGGCGTCGCCGATCAGCGCCAGGCGCGGCTTGACGCTGTGCGGCGCGCGCATCAGTCGTAGCGGAAAGGCTTGCGGCGCGGTCAGCAGCGTCAAATCGCCCATGCAAAAATCGCCGGCGGCGGCGACGCGGCGGCAAAACTCCGTCGGTTGGCTCGCGGCGAGCGACAGCAGTTCGCGTGCATGGTCTGAGGGGGTCGACCACACCATCGAGATGCGATTTTCCGGCAGCGGCAGCCAGGCGAGAATGCCGTGCCTGCCGAACCATTGGCGCGCGATCTGGCGATGGCCGCGATGGGTACAATGGGCGACGAAATTGGCGACCACGCCCATCTGCTCGTAGGGTTTGAACTTCACGTCGATACCCGCGGCATTGCGCGTCCATGAATCCGCGCCGTCGGCGGCGACGATCAAGGACGCTTGCAATTCGCGTCCGTCGACCAACGTCAAGCGCGCCTGTCGTTCTTCGAGCGCCAAAGCCTGCGGTTGCGCGGGGCATAGCAGCGTGAGATTGTCCTGGTTTTGCGCGGCTTGCCACAACTGGCGCTGCATCGCCGAGGATTCGACGATGCAGGCGAGTTCGCTCACGCCGCTGTCGTAAGCCGAGAACGCCAAGCGTCCGCCCGCGTCGCCTTGAACGTCCATTCCCTTGACCGGACATAGGCGCGTCGGATCGAGCTGCGACCAGATGCCGAGTTGGTCGAGAAAGCGCGTATTGATCGGCGAGATCGCGTAGATGCGCGCGTCCCAGTCCGCTTCGCCGCTGTCGACTTGGGGCGCGCGTCCTTCGATCAAGGCAATATTCAGCGCGGTGCGGCGCAAGGCCAGCGCCAGCGCCAGGCCGGCCAGGCCACCGCCGATAATGACAATATCCATTTTCATGGCTCAATTGTCGCCGATTTAGGGAAGGTTTGCATCTTCAGATTCGGCTAAATTAGGCCCCGGTGACATTCGTCATGGCCGCCGACCGATCGCACAAAGCGGTGCTTATGTTAAGAGATTATTTCATCGGCAAGGCGAATAGCGGCGCGCCGGATTCGGGCGATTGGGCGCCGTCAATCCGAAAGCGTTCCACGTTATTGCGCAATTCTTTAATCTGGTTAGCCAAACTCGATGTCGCATTTGCGCTTTCTCCCACCTGAGCCGCATTCGCCTGGGTGGCTTTATCCATTTGCATAATAGCTGAATTGATATCGGCGATGCGGGTGGCTTGTGTTTCGCTATCGCGACTGATATCGTCGAGCAATCGATGCACCTTTTCAATGGAGGCGACCACTTCTTCCATTGTGCAACCGGCCTGTTCGGCTTGGTTGGCGCCGTTTTTAACCACATTATCGGCGATTTGAATCAAGGCGCTGATTTCTTTTGCGGCGGTTGCGCTACGTTGCGCCAAGGCGCGGACTTCCGTGGCGACGACGGCAAATCCACGACCGGATTCACCGGCGCGGGCGGCTTCTACCGCCGCATTCAATGCAAGGATATTGGTTTGAAAGGCAATGCCGTCGATCAATCCGACAATGTCGCCGATTTGTTTCGAGTTCTTGGCGATGTCATCCATTGTCTGCATTGAGGCGCGCACCACTTCACGGCTGCGTTCGGCCACATGGGCGGCGTCGGCCGCCATATGCTGGGCCTCGCGCGAAGCGACGGAATTGCGCTGTACTGCCGAAGTCAGCTCCCCCATAGTCGTCGCCGTAGTGTCGAGATCGTTGGCCTGCGCATCGGTGCGCCGAGACAGGTCCCGGTTATTCGCCGTGATTTCGCGTACCGCTTGATCGATTTTTTCTGCAGCCTCGACCACATCGCCGATGAGCATGCGTAAATGACTTACCGTCGCATTCAGGCTGTCCGCAGTTTCGCCGAATTGACCAGGATAACGGGTGTCGATGCTATGCGTGAGATCCCCCTCGGCGAGCGCCGAGGATACGCGTTGAATATCGGATAAGGCATGTTCCGAATTCTCCATCACGCGATTCAATAATTCGCCCAGAATTTTCGCGTAGCCGATGCGGCCGGCGACCTCCATACGCCGGTTGAAATTGCCCTCGGCAGCCACATTGACCAATTCCCGAATTTCGCCGATCGTTCGTTGTAGATTGTCTTGCATTGCAGCCATGGCCGCAAGAATGCTGACTGTATCGCCGGAACGAACCGCCACCTCCAGATTGAGGTCGCCGGCGGCAATCCGCGTCGCGACTTCTACGGCGATATCCGGACGACCGCCCACGCTTTTCAGTAATCCATCGCTGAGTCGATTCAAGGATTGACTGATTTCCAGCGCAAAGCCCTGCTTGCCCTCGATCGAGACTCGATGTTGAAAATTGCCGGTAGCGGCGATATCGACGGTTTCGCGAATCTGGCCGACGATACTCAGCAATCCGCTATCCATTCTCGTCAGCGCCTCCATCAGGCGTCCAATTTCGTCCTTACTGCGCACCCGAATATCGTTATTCAGATTGCCGTTGGCGATATTGTCGGCCGCTTCCATGGCGCGGCGGATATCCGTCGTCAATCGAGCAATCAAGGAATACCCCAAAAAGCCCGCCAATCCCAGCGAACATAACGCCGTAATTACTGCGACATAAGTGCGGATCGAAGCCGCGGCAGACGACTCGGTAATGACGGTCGCCAGACGTTTCTGTCCGGCGGCAGCTTCGTCGGTTACGCCCGCATCGACGGCGCGTATCGGTTCGCGCAATGGCATTAGAGTTGCGACCGATGCATCTTTGCGCAGCGTGTTCGTCAAGTTAGCCAACTCGGATTCGATCGCGCCGGCTTGTCCGCGCAGCGTGGCAAGCTTGGCGGACAAATCGCCAGCGGTCGCGAGCGCTTCGATCGCTTGTTGGCTGACCTTACCGGTATCGATCGCATCCGCCGCCCCGTTGAGAAACCGTTTGTAGTGGTTGTTGCGTTGAATGCTGAGGTCGTACACCGAAAAAGCTAAGGATAATTCGTCGTCTCGGATGCGATCTGCGTAAATAAGGTAGACGACCACGGCGACCAGCGGTAACGCCGCAATCGTCAGCATCAGATAGAGTCGCGGCCCCAATCTAAGATTCAGCATGACATCCTCACTTCGATCGGTTTCACCCGACGGTTTTGCATCAATATTTCTGCACGACCGAAACTCCACTGGGCGACTTGGCGACATAACCCACGGCCCCGGGCGTTTTCTTTACAAAGTCGATGACCTCGGCGTCTCCCGATTTGACGGAGGGTTTATTGACTCCATCCCGAAAGGATTTCTTCGCCCAAAGCGAATTGTAGCGGTCGGGCTCGATCTTCAGCGCCTTAGATTGAAACTCCGCCTGCAGCGGACCGTTGTCGATAGGCTGAAGTTTCGTGGCGCCGGCAAATTGCTTCTCTCCCAAAAATACGTCGCGCACCTCGTCCGCGACGATAGTCGTTGCGCTGTTGGATATAATGACTATTTCGGCGCGAGCGAGTCCGACGCATGCGACAAACGCGATAGCGGCGATTCCC
>DATETD010000404.1:0-4486 GCA_035283885.1 Rhodocyclaceae bacterium | reverse complement strand
AGCTACAAGCTGCTCTTTTCGCATCCCGAGATGGTGCGCGACCTGCTCGTCGGCTTCGTCGGCCAATCCTGGGTCGCCGATCTCGATTTCACCACACTGGAAAAAGTCGGCGGCAGCTATGTCGCCGACGATTTGCGCGATCGAGAAGACGATACCGTCTGGCGGGTTCGGTTCAAGGAGCGCTGGCTTTACGTTTATATCCTGCTGGAGTTTCAATCCACCGAGGACGATTACATGGCGGTGCGCCTGCTCACCTACATGGGCCTGCTGTATCAAGACTTGATTCGACAAAAACTATTGACGCCCGCCGGATTATTGCCGCCCGTACTGCCGATGGTGTTGTATAACGGCAAACCTCGCTGGAACGCGGCGCGCACGATTCAGGAGTTGATCGAGACGCCGCCGGGGCGATTGGAAGACTACACACCGCATTTCAAGTACCTGCTGCTCGACGAAGGCGCGATCGACGAAAGCGGCCCCTTGGCTCTGCGTAATCTGGCGGCGGCGCTGTTTCGGCTCGAAAAAAGCCGCACGCCGCACGGCATGGCGCAAGCCGTGACGGCGCTGATCGATTGGCTTTCCTCACCGCAACAAGCCGGCCTTCGCCGCGCATTTACGGTGTGGATCAAACGTGTGCTGCTGCCGGGGAGGTTGCCCGGAGTCGACGTGTCCTCAGTGAGCAACTTATTGGAGATCAAAACCATGCTGGCCGAAACCGTAATCGAATGGACCGAACAATGGAAGCAACAAGGACTGCAACAAGGACTACAGCAAGGACTGGAGCAAGGGCTAGAACAAGGACTAGAACAAGGGCTGATGCGAGGCAAGCTCGAAGGCAAGCTCGAAGGCGAAGCGGCAATTATCGAACGTCAGCTCGCTAAACGTTTCGGCCCGCTCGCGGAGGCCGTGCGCGCACGTCTGAAGAGCGCCACTGCCGAACAGCTTGAACTCTGGGCGGATCGCATCCTCGATGCGCCTAGCCTTGCCGCCATATTCGATAACCACTGACAGGGTAACGGCGTCGGCATGATTCGATTTCTGTAGAGCCGTCCCGCCAGCGCCGACTTTTGATCGGCGAATCCCGCATAAATCTATAACCTTAGTCGCACGCGCCGCAATCCATAGTAGAGTTGCGCGCATTCGACACAGGAAGCCTTACCCATGAAGAACTACCGCTATCGCGTTCTTGTACTTGCCATGGCGGCATTGCAGCAATCGTCGCCGCTCTGGGCGCTCAGTCCCGACGAAGAAGAGCTCGCACTGATATATAGCGACAAATTCATCGTCAGTATCGCCGCCGGCAGCGCCCAGCCGCTACGGCGCGCGCCTGCCGTCGCCACGGTCATTACCGCCGAAGATATCGCCGCCATGGGTGCGACCAATATCGACGAGGTGCTCGAAACCGTGCCGGGCATGCATATCAATCGCGCGGCGAGTATGAACGCCACCAACTATGTAATGCGCGGCGTGGTCAGCCTCTACACTCCGCAAGTGCTGATGCTGCAAAACGGCATCCCGGTCACCGTGATGCTGACCGGCAACAAAGGCTCGCTGTGGGGCGGATTACCCATGGAAAATATCGCGCGCATCGAAGTGATACGCGGGCCGGGTTCGGCGCTGTATGGCGCGGATGCGTATTCGGGCGTAGTCAACGTCATCACCAAAACCGCCGCCGATGCTCCGGGCACACAGCTCGGCGTGCGCGCCGGTTCGTTCTCGACCGCGGATATGTGGGCGCAGCACGGCGGCAAGCTCGGCGCGCTCGACGTCGCGGCCTATCTGCGTCTGGGCAGCACCGACGGTTTCAACAGCACGCTCGAAGCCGATGCGCGCAGCGCCAGCAAAATCACGCTGGCGCCGGGGCCGGTGAATACGGGCCTCGATGCCGTCGACGGCGGGCTCGATCTGGCTTACGGCGCCTGGCGTTGGCGCGTCGGCTACAAACTGCGCGACGATATGGGCACCTATGCCGGATTGGCTTCGGCCTTGGACCCAGTCGGGCGCGGTAAAAGCGAACGCATCACCACCGATCTATCCTGGAGCAACCCTAAGCTCACCGATCACTGGGGCGCAACGGTGGATCTCGCCTATATGCACTACGAGCAGACCTTCCCCACCTTGGCGCAGCTTTTCCCGCCCGGCACCACCTTTCTGCCGACGCGCACCTTTACCAATGGGATGATCGGCGCTCCCGAATTCGCCGATAAGCAAGCGCGGCTTTCGGCTTCCGCCACCTATAGCGGCTTTGCCGACCATCGCCTGCGCATCGGCTTCGGTCACGACGATCTGAATATGTACAAAACCCGCGAATACATGAATTTCGCTTACGACGCCAAGACCGGCGCACCGGTGCCGATCGGCGCGACGATAGACTCGCCGATCCGCTATATCGCTCCGCACGAGCGCAAGGTCAATTACGCCTACATCCAGGACGAATGGAATTTCATTCGCGACTGGACGCTGACCGCAGGTATTCGGCGCGACAATTACTCGGATGTCGGCGGCACCACCAACCCGCGTTTGGCGCTGGTCTGGGATGCCGCGCAGAACTTGACCGCCAAATTCTTGTACGGAAAGGCCTTCCGCGCCCCCGCATTTACCGAACTGTATTCGAGCAGCAATCCCATCGGCCAGGGCAATCCCAATATCAAACCCGAGACCAATAGTACGCTTGAAGCCGCTGTCGCCTGGCAAGCCAGCCAGAATTTGCTGGTGAACCTCAACGTCTTTCGCTACGATATGAAGGCGATTATTCGCACTCTCCCCAATCCTGCACCGGCGATCGGCTCCACCTATAACAATACCGGCACGCAAAACGGCAAAGGCTTCGAACTGGAGGCCACCTGGGATGTCAGTCGTAGCCTGCGACTCACGGGCCACTATGCCTATCAGCGCTCGTTCGACGGCTCGACTTATAAGGATGCGGGTTACGCTCCGCATAACCATATCTACGCGCGCGGCGATTGGCGTTTTAACGGCAATTGGTTGGCGACCGCGCAAGTCAACTGGGTGGCCGACCGTATGCGCGCCGCCGGCGACAATCGCCCGGCGCTGGCCGACTATAAGACGCTGGACTTGACGCTGCGCAGCCAGCGCGGCAATAAACACTGGGACTTTGCCGCTTCGATCCGCAATCTGTTCAATACCAATGTGCGCGAACCCTCGCTTGCTCCGGGAACGGCATTGCCGAACGACCTCCCTTTAGCGCGGCGTAGCGTGTATTTGCAAGCGGTTTACAGCCTTTAAGTCTTCGTATGCCCATTCGAGTCCGCCGACGCTCGGTAGCGAAAGTCGGCGCTGGCGAGACGGCTGCGGTCTGTTCGACCGTAGCGCGCCCCCTGTGCGGCGAATCAGAGTTTGTGCTGAAACTGCACGAAAATCCCGCGCCCCGGCAGCGGTAAATCGGAGGGGATATTCGAGCCTAAGAACGTCGGCTCGCGCACATTGCGGTCGAACAGGTTGCGCACCATCGCGCGCACCTCCCAATTGCCCGCCACCTTTTCGCGGCGCAAACTCAAATCCACCGTGGTGTAATCGGGAACCGGATCGCGAAGATCGCCGTTCTCGCGCTTACGCTCGGCGACTTGATTGACCACCGCACCCAGATTCCATAGCGACGCGAACTGCCAATCGGCGCGACCGAACCAGCGCTTATGCGGCGCCAGTCCCGCATCCTTATCGGTCGCTTGGTCGGTAGAGCGTTGCAAGGAATAGCTGCTCGACACGCGTAAATTGCGCGTCACATCCCAGGTCGCTTCAAGCTCCAAGCCGCGCCCGACCTGCGCGCCGGTATTCTGCGCCGTCGAGCCGGTAATCGGATTGGCGTTGGCGACAAAGCGGATGATGTCGCGCATGCGGTAACGGAAAAACGTCAAATTGGTTTGCAGTTTGCCGGTCGGCTGCCAGACGAAGGCCAGCTCGCTCGTGGCGATCGTCTCGGGCCGCAGCTTGGAATTGCCGATAGTCACCGGATTATTGATGCTGTACAGTTCGGTAAAGTTCGGCGCGCGGAATGCCTGACCATGCATTGCCTTGATCACCAGATTGTAGGTCGCATCCCACACCAATGCCACACGCGGATTGGTGGTGCCGCCGAAATCCGAGTAACGGTCGCGCCGCACGCCGGCGGTCAGCGTCCAGTCCTGCGCCAGCCGCCACTCGTCTTGGATAAACGCATACAGCAGATCGCGTTTATGCGGCAGCATATACACCAGCGCCGGATTTCCCGTGGCGTCGACCACGCTGCCCAGCGGCACGAGCGCCGGGCCGACATTCGGCACCACGACGAAATTGAAATTCTTCTCTTCCTTGGCCTTGTACAGGTCTTCGACGCGGAAACCGACGCCCATGCGCAAGCGATGAGTATCGAAGCCGTTGTACAGCGCGCTCAAGCTGCCGTGACTATGGCGCTCGTAATGTCCGGGATTGCCGGTCACGCCGGTCGGATACGCGCCGCCGAACGCCCCGGCCGGGAAGAGCGTATACG
>DATETD010000403.1:0-9861 GCA_035283885.1 Rhodocyclaceae bacterium | reverse complement strand
CAAGCGGTCGCCGGTGGCGTTGAGCGCAACGGCGGCGCCGAAGTGGTCGCCGGATTCGAGATTGGCGACATCGAGGTTTTTGCCGCCGCTATAGCCTTTGCCGATCATGGCTTGCAATACGCCGCCGCCGAAATTGGCGTTGCTGAAACTGAACAAGCGCACGGCGCCGACCGAGGTGGCGCTGTTGTTCACATCGGCGCTGCTGGCCGCCCCCACGGCGAGCAGGCGGTTGTCGCTGTTCAGGGCGATCGACCAGCCGAAGTTGTCGCCGGCGTCGAGTGCGGTGTTGAGCGTGTTGGCGCCGGTAGAGTAACCCTTGCCGATCATCGCCTGATAACTCCAGCTCGATGTCGTCGCCATATCGCCTATGGTGATGTTCTTCGGGTCGAGCCGCAAAGCGCCGTTGTCGATCTGCACATTCGTCAAGCCGGCGTGGCGCAGCCAGTCGGCGGAGGAGATTTCCACCGCGCCGCCGTGCGTCGCGCCGCGTGCGTCGATATGGCCCAGTTGCGTGGTTTCGCTATCCGACCAGACGACAGCCGTCCCGCCGGCGCCGACTTCGGCGCTGACGTCGATGGCGCTGCTGTCGTTGATGAAGGTCTTGCGCGCATGCGGCAAGGTGAGCAGATTATCCCAACGTCCAAGAAAAAGGTCATAGTCGGCTTGGTTTGCCGCTAGGTTTTTACCGCCTTGGAATTCGCCGCCGATGCGCACCAAGCCGCCTTGCGTCACGCCGCCGGCGTCGAAATGCGCCGAGAGCAGGCGCACGGTGTCGGCGCTGAAGTCGATGCGTCCGCCCGTCGTGCCGGCGCCGCGCGCAAGATACCGACCGGAACTGATCGCGCCGCCGTCGGCGAGGACGCGAATCGTTCCGCCTTGCGCGCCCGAGGCGTCGCTGCGGCTGCCGGCGGTTTCGATCAGCTGTCCGGCGCGATAGTCGATCGCGCCGCCTTGGCCGCCCTGGCTGCGGGCGCTGACGCTATCGGCCAGCGAGAGCGTTTGGCTGGCGGCGACCTGGATCGCGCCGCCGCGCTGTCCATCGGCGCTTATCGCGCCGCCGAGCGCGACGAACGTGCCGTCGATGCGCACTTGGCCGCCTTGGCCGTCGGCTTGGCCGACGTCGATCATGCCGGTGTTGCGCACATTCGCCGCCGCGAGACGCGGCGCGCCGTTTTGCAATTCGAGCGATTGCGCCGCGCTTTGGTCGGACGGCAGCACGGCGGCCATCAGCGTGTTGGCCGCCGAGGCGGAAAGTATCACCTGACCGCCTGGGGCGAGAATGGCGTGGCGGTTATCGACCAGTACATCCAGGCTCGCGGGGTCGATGCGCAGGTTCAGCAGTCGGTCGCCGCTAAAGTCGAGTGTGGCCGCATCGCCCGCCGCCAAGGCCACCGTGCCGAGTTGCGCGTTGATGACGCCTTCGTTACGCGCTTCGGGTGCGAGCAGCGCGATATACCCTTGGGTCGCCGCGGTCAGTTCGCCTTGATTGACGACGCTGCCGGTTGCGCCGTCGCGCGTGAATCGATAGCGTCCAGCCATAAAGTCGTCGTTGCCGAGCGACATCGAGGTCGCCACCAGTCCGCCGACGTCGACGCGCGCCGACGGGCCGAACAGCACGCCATGCGGGTTGCTCAGAAAAATCTGGCCGTTGGCGGTGAGCCGTCCGAAAATCGCCGAGGGATCGGCGGACAGCACGCGATTCATCAATACCGCACTGCGGCTCGGCTGGATGACATTCACCTGCGCTTGCGCGCCGATCGTGAAGCTTTGCCAGTCGATCGCCGCGCGCGCACTGGTTTGCGTAATCTCCATACGCGCGCCCGTTTGAGCGATGGCGGCTTGTCCGGCGACCGTTTGGCCGCCGCTCGGCAAGGAAGTCGGCTCTGGCGGGACGGCTAGCGCCGGGGAGGCGAATAGGCCGGCCAGCGCGAGCGCCACGAGCGAGGCGCGCCGCGCCGGACGGGGCGAGCGTTTGCCTGGTCCTTTGGCGGTTTCGGCGACCGGGACGAGGGCGTGCCGGCGGTCGTTCCAGACCCGACGGAAAAATCGATTCAGCGCGGCGTGGGTGTTCATACATAAATCCTTTGTCGATGCGAATGCCAATGGGGCGGTAGCGAGGTAGCGAAGTGGGGCGGTATGCGTCGCTTAGAACAGTTTGACCGCCGTCAGCCAGAGTCGGCTTTTATCGTCGCTGCCGTCGCTGTCTTTGCCTTGGGCGTTGCGGCCGGGGTTTTTGCCGAGTTTGGTGGCGAGTTGCGCACGCACCGAATAATCGCCGCGTTCGACCCAACTGGCGCCGATGCCCATGCCTTGCAGGGTGTAACGGCTGGGCAAATCGGGATTGCCGGCGTTCCAGCCCGTCCAGGGCGATTTGTTGAGCGTCGTGCCGCCGATGTCGTAGAAGACGCCGACCTGAAATTGGGCGTTGTAGTTATGGCGCAGTTCGAGATTGATCAGCCAGCCTTCGTCGCCGCTGCCTTCGAGGCTGGGATAGGCGCGTACGCCGTTGGCGCCGCCGAGGCTGAATTTGTCGCCGGAATCGAGATTCTTGCCGGCCCATTGGCCCGACAGCGCCGCAATCAGCGAGGTGTCGCCGCCGAGCCGTTGCAGCCGCGACAGGTTGTAGTTCATGCGATCGAAACCGCCGTTGGTTTGCGCGACATCGAGTTGGAGATTGGTTGGATTGGCCGATAGGTCGATGCGACCGCGGGTGTATTGCACGCCGTACTGCGTTACGCCGCCGCCGGCCCATTGATCGCTCATATCGCCCGAGAGGCCGACGCTGCCGAGTTCGACCCGTTTGTCGCTGCTTTGTAGGCCGTTGCTGTAGTTGACCAAGCGTTTATTGTCCCAGTTGGCGGTGAACTGCACGGAGCGTTCGGGCGTCAGCACCAGCGGATAGGCCAGATTCAGACCCAGCGTTTCGGCGTTGCCGTAGGCGTTGTTGATGACGAATTCGCGTCCGAGCGAGTAACGCAGTCCGCTCAGATTCGCGCCGCCGCGCAGACCGCTGCCGCCAAGCGGCCGGTTATAGGCGACGCGGATGAAATCGGTATGCGAACTGACCATGGCATTAGCCTGAAATTGTTCGCCGCGCCCGAGCGGGTTATCGAAATTGAATTGACCGATCAGCCGTTCGCGTCCGGTGCTGCGCGATCCCTGATTGTCGAGACTGGCTTGCCCGGCAAAGATCGGTTTGTCGCTGAGTTTGAGGGCGATATCCGATTCGCCGATTTGACGGCCAGGCTCCAGCACCGCGGCGGCGGCGACGCCGGGCAGGGCGTTGAGCAGGCTCAAGCTATGTTGCAGATTCTCGATGCGCACCGGTTGGCCGGGGAGTTGGCGCGACAAGATGAAGTCGCTGCCGATCTCGGCATCGAGCCGGCTTGGGCTGGCGGGATCGACGCGCACTTTGCCCAAGCGTCCTTCGACCACCACCAAGGTGACGATGCCGTCGACGATATCCTGCGCGGGCAAAAAGGCGCGCGCCAGCCAGCCGTGGCGGCGGTAATGTTCGGCGATCTCGACCGCCGCCTGCTGGATTTCGGCGAAGCTCAACTCGCGTCCGATATACGCAGCGATCAGTTGCTGTAGCTCGGCGTCGCTGAATTGGGTATGGCCTTGCAAACGAAAACCTTTGACCCGTATGCGCGGGCCGCTCGGCGTCTTGCTCGCCGCGGGCGCTTCGGGCGAACTTGTCGCCGGGCGGGCGGGCAGTGGCTCCTTGGTCTTGGGCGCTTCGCGCAGTAGCGAACCGGCATCGGGAGGCGATGTCTGCGCCCAGGCGGCGAGCGGTAAGCTCAGCGCCAGAACGAGGGTGCGAGGGAGGCGGCGGGGGGCGTGGTAAGTCATAGCGATTGAAGTTTGGGTGGTGGGGCGATATGTCGATATCGGGTTATGCCGTTCCGTCAGCGCCGACTTTCGACGTCGGGCATGGCGCAGGGAGCTTCGGCAAAACGGCAGGTCATGATTTTTGGCTTTCCAGCCATGCCTTAATTTCATCTAACGACAATCCATCGAGGCGTTCGGTCGGCGATAAATCCCGAAGTCGTTCGAGCGGCGATAAATTCTTAAGGCGCTCATCCGGCGAATATCGTTGCAGTACTTCATCCGGGGAAAGCAGATTCAGATGATCCCTGACGTAGTCTCGCTGAAAATCCTGAATGGTGTAAGGCATGGCGATTCCCTCCAACTGGTAGTTTTCGAACAACTGGCCGACGATGGTGCTCATTTCCGATTGATGAACATGGTACAGCCCCGCGGCTTGATTGACTTTAACGGGATTGGCGCCAAGGCCGAGTAAGCCGCTCAGGAATAGTTGCGTTTTTTTCATAAAAAAGCGACCTGAGGAGAACCCCGAATTTACCATTCCGGGAGAAGGCGCGATCGCCTGAGCCGAGTAGCCCAGGCGATCGAGACGCCAGCTTAGAGCACCATATAGGCGCCGTCGCTGAAGGTCACCTTATTCTTGACGATATCGCCGATCTTGGTCGTGCCCGAGTACACCGTACCCACGCCATCGACGATTTTCAGCGTGATATCCGACGAGGCGATTACATCGACGGTGGTGATATAACGGTTGGAGGCGCTATTCAAGGTGCTGGAGCCGGTAATGCCGATCAGCGCGGCGCCGGCGCGACTATAGCTCATTCGCGTAACGATCTTATCGTATGCGGTGCGATCCGCGCTAAAACTGATCGCGTAGCTTGTGCCGCTGCCGTTGGTCGCCTTGCCGGAGAAATCCAGCTTTGCCGCGAGGAAATTGCCGGCGCTGGTGGCGAGCTTGGGATTGTAGCTCGCCAGATTGCTGGAGGTCGCGCTTATCGTGCCGCTGAGGAATTCGCCGGCGACGCCGTTGGTCAAGGTCGAGATGGTTCCGGTAAAGCTCGGTGCGGCGGGCGCATAGTCGCCGGTTGGGGTCTTGACCGCGTTGCCGGATGCGATAGTTCCGTCATACTGGAAGGCGGCGGTTTTGGCCTGCATTTTCAGCGTCATCGACACCGGAATGGTTTCGCCGTTGCCTGGATTGTTGATCACCAGTTGCGAACCTTTGCTTAAGGCCATGGCGCCGATGACGGCGTTCGCCTTGAGGTTGGCGACGGCGCCGTTGAAATCCAGAGTTTTGACGGTCGAATTTTGCGTAAGGGTTGCGCCGATATCCAGGTTGGAATTATCCGCCCCGCTGACGAGCGGCAGAATATTGCCCTTTATCGTGAGCGAGGTAATAACATTGTTGGCGTCGCGGCTGCGGCTGAAGGTTCCGCTTTGCTTGCCGCCATCCACGGCGTCTTTGTTCGGCGCAAAGCCGGTGAACGCGACATTACCCGCCGGCGAGGCCAGCGGCGTGAATGAATATTCGCGCGAGCTCAGCATGTCGTCCCAAGCGTAGCCGCCTGAGGAATCGGTGGCGGCGACTTTGACCGAATGAAAGTAGGAAGTCCAGGTGCTTGCCGTCTGATTGACGTCGTGTTTCTTGCCGTAGCCGTAGTAACAGCCCGCCTTGCCGAGAGTCATTTCGCTGACTTTGACGCGGCAGTTCATTTGTCGCGAAGAGGGCTGGGCCGCCGAGAGGTTGGCGGCGATGGCGGCGGCCGAGGCGGTCGAGTAGAAATTGTAGAAACCGGTCGAGTTGACGTTGGCCGAGCTGTTGGGGGTGTTGTTGTTGAAGGTGCGCACATAGGAGTTCGGCGCGCCTGTCGCGTCGGTGATCAGCGTCAGATCGTTATAGCCGCTGACCGGGTAGGACGCGTTGGCGGCCAGCGTCGACGACGGCGCGCTGAGTTTCTTGACGTCCTCGGCCAACTCCGTCGCATGGGCGATGGCGGTGAGGAAGGCTTCCAGATCGTCGCCGTTCATTTGCAGATGGCTGCCGAAGTCCGTAGACATGGCGGCTATCTTTTGATCGAGATAGCCTTTTCGATCGCTGGACGAGAGCGACAGCATGTCGTTTTTCAGGCTGTTGAACAGATCGCGCGCCGCTTGCACGCCGGTGCTCGACGCGACGGCGACGACGCCATCGTTGCTGGCCGCCGCTTTCTTGACGTTGTCGATGGTGCTGTCCATCAGCGCTTCCACGCCGGCGGCTTCGTTCATGATGGCTACCGCAATGCCGCTGATGCTGCCGCCCTTCATCCGGCTCAAGGTGTTTTTCATGATCGACGCGGGGGTGTCGGTCGGCAGGCTCTTGTTGACGCTGTAACCCTTGTCGGAAACGGCGGTGACGGTGTTTGCGGCGGATTGTTTCAGTTTATCCACGGCGCACTTGATGCGGTCGCCGTTGGCGTCCTTGGTCTTGCAACTGCTGTCGTCTTGCGCCAAAGCCGATACGGCGGTCAGCAAGGTGGCTAGGCGTTTTTCATCGGCGGTCGCATTGGCGATATCGCTCTTGGGTTTGGCTTGGAAGGCGCCGATATCGCCGCCGAGTACGGTGGAAATGATCGCCGTTTCCGCATTGGATATTTCGGTCTTGGAGAGTTCGGCTTTGTCGCCGGCGATCGCCACCGCCATTTCGGTGAATGGCGTGACGTTCTTCACAGCATTGCTCGATGGATCGGCCACCAGCGCGCGCATCTTGAAGCCGGCGGCAGGCGCCACGTCCTTGCCGGTGGCTTCGTCCTTCATGGTCGATGCGCCGGCGTCGTCGGCTTCGACTACGACTTTGACCGGCTTCAGGCAGGCTTTGGTCCAGGCGAGCTTGTATTCGCCGTTGGCGTCGGTCTTGGTTTCGATCAGCTTGTCGGCGGCGGCTTCGCTGTTGCCGCAGTAGGCGGTGACTTTGGCGCCTTTCCATAAACCCTTGCTGGCGACGCCGCTGACTTCGCCGCCGCTCGTCGTGGTCGCCGGACTTGAGGCGCCGCCTCCGCCTCCGCCGCCGATGCACGCGGTCAGAATCGAAGCGCAGGCCAATAATCCTGCGGTTAGCGTCGCTGGTTTCATGGTCATAAAAATCTCCTGAATGAACGTATCTGAAATTTCGGCTCGGCATTTGACCATACAACGCATAATGGCGCAAGTAGGGTTTATGTTATTTGAATTGATATCACAATGATTGTTATAACTTTATAAGTAGCGAAACGTCGGCGGGAAAGTTGGAGCGGATATCCATATCGTTAGCGACGAAAAAGTCGGCGCTGGCGGGACGGATGGCGATATTCGCATAATTTATGCCGATTAGCGGGGTGGCGCATGTGGATTTAACCGACAAAATGCCGAGCCTGCCGCCGTGCTGTGACATAATCCGCGCTTGCTTAGGAGTTCTTTTTATGCCGAAGACGCTTTACGACAAGCTTTGGGAGAGTCACGTCGTCCGTTCCGAAGAAGACGGCACGGCTCTGCTGTATATCGATCGTCATTTGATTCACGAAGTGACCAGCCCGCAGGCCTTCGAGGGACTGAAGCTGGCCGGGCGCAAACCGTGGCGGGTTTCGTCCATCGTCGCCACCGCCGACCACAACACGCCGACCTCGCATTGGGAGCAGGGGATAATCGATCCGATCTCGCGCCAGCAGGTCGAGACGCTGGACGCCAATATCCGCGAAGTCGGCGCTTTGGCGTATTTTCCGTTCAAGGATGCGCGCCAAGGCATCGTCCATGTGGTTGGGCCGGAAATCGGCGCGACCTTGCCGGGTATGACCGTGGTGTGCGGCGATTCGCATACCTCGACGCACGGCGCCTTCGCCTGCCTCGCGCATGGCATCGGCACCTCCGAAGTCGAGCATGTGCTGGCGACGCAATGCCTGCTGCAGAAGAAATCCAAATCGATGCTGGTGCGCATCGATGGAAAACTCGGCGCCGGCGTGACGGCTAAGGATCTGGTGTTGGCGTTGATCGGCGAGATCGGCACTGCGGGTGGCACGGGTTATGCCATCGAATTCGGCGGCGCGGCGATTCGCGCCCTGTCGATGGAAGGCCGCATGACGGTTTGCAATATGGCGATCGAGGCCGGCGCGCGCGTCGGCTTCGTCGCGGTCGACGAGGTCACGATCGCCTATCTGCGCGGGCGCACGTTCGCGCCCAAAGGCGGCGATTGGGACAAGGCGACGGCGTATTGGCGCACCCTAGTGTCGGACGCGGACGCCAGGTTCGACCGCGTGGTGACGCTGGACGCCAGCCGCATCGCGCCGCAAGTTACTTGGGGCACGTCGCCCGAAATGGTGGCCGGCATCGATGCGCAGGTGCCTGCGCCCGAAGATTTCAGCGATCCGGTCAAGCGCGAAGGCGTGGAGCGCGCCTTGGCGTATATGGGCTTGACGCCGCGCATGCCGATTGCGTCGATCGAGATCGACAAGGTGTTTATCGGCTCCTGCACCAATTCGCGCATCGAGGATTTGCGCGCGGCGGCGGCGGTGGCGCGCGGGCGTCGCGTTGCGGCCAACGTCAAGCTCGCGCTGGTGGTGCCGGGATCGGGTCTGGTCAAGCAGCAGGCCGAAGCCGAAGGGCTCGACAAGATATTTATCGCCGCCGGTTTCGAATGGCGTCAACCGGGCTGTTCGATGTGTCTGGCGATGAACGACGACCGCCTACAACCCGGCGAGCGTTGTGCTTCGACCTCGAATCGCAACTTCGAAGGACGGCAAGGCGCGGGCGGACGCACCCATTTGCTGAGTCCGGCGATGGCGGCGGCGGCGGCCTTGGCCGGACGTTTCGCCGATGTCAGGGAATTGCTCTGAGGAATTGTTCTAATTATCTGAGATCATGGAAAAATTTATCACTTTGGATGGCTTGGTCGCGCCCTTGGATCGCGCCAATGTCGATACCGACGCAATTATCCCGAAGCAATTTTTGAAGTCGATCAAGCGCTCCGGCTTCGGGCCGAACGCCTTCGACGAATGGCGCTATATGGATGTCGGCGAGCCGGGGCAGGATTGCCGTGGGCGGCCCAAAAACCCGAATTTCGTACTGAATCAGCCGCGCTATCAAGGCGCGTCGATTTTGCTGGCGCGCGCGAATTTCGGCTGCGGCTCTTCGCGCGAGCATGCGCCTTGGGCCTTGCAGGATTTCGGCTTTCGCGCAATCCTCGGCGAATCGTTCGCCGATATTTTCTTCGGTAACTGCTTCAAAAACGGCTTGCTGCCTATCGTGTTGCCGAAAGCGGAAATCGACGCGCTGTTCGCGCTCGCGCTGAGCACGCCAGGCTATCGACTGACGGTGGATTTGCCCGGTCAGCGGGTGTTGCGGTCGGATGGTCATGCGATACCGTTCGCGATCGACGGTTTTCGTAAGGAATGTTTGCTCAACGGCTGGGACGATATCGGCTTGACCTTGCGTCATGCCTCGGCGATCGAGGAATTCGAAGCGCTGCGCCGCAGTCGACAGCCTTGGCTTTTTGCATAATTAGGAAACGACTATGAAGATTTGCATATTGCCGGGCGACGGCATCGGTCCGGAAATCGTGGCGCAGGCGGTGCGCGTGTTGCAGGCGCTGGAACTGAAACTCGAACTCGAAGAGGCGCCGGTCGGCGGTGCGGCGTATCGTGCGGCGGGTCATCCGCTGCCGGAATCGACTTTAAATTTGGCCAAGGCGGCGGACGCGGTGTTGTTCGGCGCGGTCGGCGACTTCAGTTTGGATACTTTGCCGCGTCATCTGCGCCCCGAACAGGCGATTCTCGGGTTGCGTAAGGAATTGAATCTGTTCGCCAATTTCCGTCCGGCGCAGGTCTATCCCGAACTGGTCGGCGCGTCTTCGCTCAAGCCCGAAGTGGTGTCCGGCCTGGACATTCTGATTATCCGCGAGCTGACCGGCGACATCTATTTCGGTCAGCCTCGCGGCATTCGCACGTTGGAAAACGGCGAGCGCGAGGGTTTCGACACCATGCGCTATTCCGAGAGCGAAATTCGTCGCGTCGCGCATGTGGCGTTTCA
>DATETD010000402.1:0-13509 GCA_035283885.1 Rhodocyclaceae bacterium | reverse complement strand
CAAGCGCGTCACCGTGGTGTTGATCGCGTTCTTGAGTTCGTCGAAATCGCCTTGGTAATGCGTCGCGATGGTTTGCGTCATATCGCCGTTCGCCATCGCCTCCATAATCCGCCGCACTTCGTTGATCGGCCCGACCACGTTGTCGAGCGTGTCGTTCACCCCGGCGACGATCTTGCGGAAATCGCCTTGATGCTTGGCCGCATCGGCGCGGGTTTCGAGTTTCCCCGCCACTGCCGCTTGCGATAACCGATTCGCGTCCGCGACCAGCGCATTCACGGCATCGACACAGGTATTCAGATTGTTCTTCAAAGTATTGAAATCGCCGTTATACGTATCGGTAATCTTGGGCGGAATATCGCCTTTGGAAATACGATCAACATAGTTCGCCGCGACGTTCAACGGGCCGATCACCGCGTCCAGCGTGTCGTTCACTCCGGCGACGACCCGACGGAAGTCGCCTTGATGTTTGCTCGCGTCCGCGCGCGTCGCGAGCTTGCCTTCGACGGCTGCCTTCGATAGCAGATTTGCATCCGCGACCAGCGCATTCACCGCGGCTATGCAGGTGTTCAGGTTGTTCTTGAGGGTATTGAAATCGCCGTTATAGCTGTCGGTAATCTTGGCCGGAATCGCGCCCTTGGAGATATCGTCGACGTATTTCGCCGCGACGTTCAAGGGGCCGATCACCGCATCCAGCGTTTGATTGACGCCCGCGACCACGCGGTTGAAATCGCCCTTATGCTTACTTGCATCGGCGCGCGTGGCGAGTTTGCCTTCGACCGCCGCCTTAGCCAGCAGATTCGCATCGACCACCAAGGCTTTGATATTGGCCCGAACTTGCTCGATGGTTTCGTTGATGAAGGCTTTCTTGCCGGGGAACTTCTCCAACGGCGCATCCATATTGCCTTCGCCGAACTCCTTGACGCAAGCCATGGCCTTTTTCTTGACCGCAATGTGGCCGAACACCATGGTATTCACGCCTTGCGCCATCCGCGCAAAATCGTTTTTGAACGAAGCTTCGTCGATACGCACATCGATATCGCCTCGGTCATGCTCGGACGACATTTTGTTCATCTGCTCGATCAAACGCTTGACGTTGGACTGAATCGCGCGCACCGAATCCGCCAATACGCCGACTTCGTCCTGGCTTTCGACCTCCAGCTTGAAGTTGAAATCGCCCTCGGCCATCTTGTCGGCGGCGTCGACCAGTTTCTGCGTCGGGCCGGTGATGCCGCGCGTAATGGTCCAACCAAATCCCACCGTCGCTAATACCGCAATCACGGCCAGCACTTCGAGCAAAATTTCGGTATCGCCCGCCAACTCATCCGCTTCCTTGCCGGTTTTGACCACCAACTCGGTTTGAAACTCGATCAAGGCGTTAATGCTACCCAGATACTCGCTCTGCGCCCGCCGTAGATCGCCTTGCATCAGCGTCACGATCTCGTCGCGCTTGCCGGCTTTGAGCAGTTCGATAAATTTATCTTGAGCAGCGACATACGCCGCACGCGCCGTCGTGACTTTTTTCAGCAGCTCCTTCCCCTTCTCGTCGATAATCGACTTCTCCAATTTCTCCAGATTCTCAGTGATGATCTTTCGTTCGTCGGGGATCGCATCGAGCGATTTTTGCTGCTCGGCGCCGCTGTAAATATACGCATTGCGTAAATGGCGCGCAATGTTGTTGAGCGAATCGATAATATTGTTCGCCTGCACGGTTTTGGGAAACTGATTGTTCACCAAGGTTTCGATCTGCGTGTTGAGATTCCCCACCCGCATTAAGCTCACGACGGCAATGGTAATTAGCAATGCTAAAGTGACGGCGAAGCCTATGCCTAGCCGCATGCCGATTTTCATATCTTTCATACAGCCTACTCCTTAAGTAAAATTAATAAAAAAACGCAACTCTTTTCGCCGCTAAAGCGGCTCGAACGCTGCCTTGCTGCCGTTCGATTCAAAACCGTTCGAAGTCGTTTTCGGTCGCGGCGGTCGCACGCGACGCCCGTGGTTTAAGCGGCGCACTGCGCGGCTTGCCGACCGTCCTGCCGGCGCCGACTTTCGGGCCGCCCTCGACTTTGAAGAAGCTCATCAGTTCCTGTAACTGCGCGGCTTGTCCGCCCATTTCTTCGGCGGTTGCCGCAAGCTCTTCCGAAGCGGACGCGTTTTGCTGCGTCGCTTTATTAAGCTGCCCCATCGCGCCGTTGATCTGGCCGACGCCCGCCGATTGCTCCTGGCTTGCGGCGGCGATTTCCTGCACCAAATCCGAGGTCTTCTTGATCGACGGCACCATCTGATCGAGCAAGGTTCCGGCGCGTTCGGCCATCTTCACCGACGAGCCTGCCAACTGACCGATTTCCTGCGCGGCGATCTGGCTACGTTCGGCGAGCTTCCTGACTTCCGCCGCCACCACCGCAAAACCTTTGCCATGCTCACCGGCGCGCGCGGCTTCGATCGCCGCATTCAAGGCCAATAGGTTGGTCTGATAGGCAATATCGTCGACGATGCCGATCTTGCTGGCGATCTGTTGCATCGCATCGACCGTATTCTTCACGGCGGCCCCGCCTTCGGTGGCTTCGACCGAAGATTTGGTCGCCATCGCGTCGGTGACTTTGGCATTTTCGGTGTTCTGCGTAATCGAGGCGGTCATTTGCTCGATGCTGGCGGTGGTTTGTTCGACCGACGCGGCTTGCTCCGACGAGGATTGCGATAGCGATTGTGCGGTTTGCGAGACTTGCGCCGAAGCGTTATTGAGCGCTTCCGCCGCCGTGTTCACTTGAGCGATGGTTTCCGCCAAGCGCGTCACCGTGGCGTTGATCGCGTTCTTGAGTTCGTCGAAATCGCCGCGATAATGCGTCGCGATGGTTTGCGTCATATCGCCGTTCGCCATCGCGCCCATGATGCGCCGCACTTCGTTAATCGGCTCGACCACGTTGTCGAGCGTGTCGTTCACGCCCTGGACGATCTTGCGGAAGTCGCCCTGATGTTTATCGGCGTCGGCGCGCGTTGCGAGCTTGCCGTCGACCGCCGCCACCGCCAACCTATCCGCATCGGCCACCAGCGCATTCACGGCGGCGACGCAGGTGTTGAGGTTGTTCTTGAGGGTATTGAAATCGCCGTTATACGTATCGGTAATCTTGGGTGGAATATCGCCCTTGGAAATCCGGTCGACATAGCCCGCCGCCACGTTCAACGGCGCGATCACCGCATCCAGCGTTTCGTTGACTCCGGCCACCACGCGAGCGAAATCGCCCTGATGCTTGGCCACATCGGCGCGTGTCGCCAGTTTGCCGGCCACAGCGGCTTTCGACAGCATATTCGCGTCAAGAACCAGCGCATTCACCGCATCGATGCAGGTATTGAGATTGTTCTTGATCGTATTGAAATCGCCGTTATACGCATCGGTAATCTTGGCCGGGATATCGCCTTTGGAAATCCGGTCGACATAGCTTGCCGCGACGTTCAAGGGGCCGATCACCGCGTCCAACGTATCGTTGACGCCCGCCACCACCTTGCGGAAATCGCCTTGATGTTTGCTCGCGTCCGCGCGCGTCGCGAGTTTGCCTTCGACCGCCGCTTTGGACAGCAAATTCGCATCGCCGACCAAGGCATTCACCGCGTCGATACAAGTATTCAGGTTGTTCTTAATGCTGTTGAAATCGCCGTTATAGCTATCGGTAATCTTGGTCGGAATATCGCCCTTGGAAATCCGGTCGACATAACCCGCCGCGACGTTCAAGGGGCCGATCACCGCATCCAGCGTGTCATTGACGCCCGAGACGATCTTGCGGAAATCGCCCTGATGACGTTCCGCATCGGCGCGCGTCGCGAGTTTGCCGGCGACTGCGGCCTGCGACAGCATTTGCGCATCGCTCATCATGGCGCGCACAGCGCTTTGCAAGGAGCGCACCGAATCGGCCAATTGCCCCACTTCGTCCCGGCCAGCGACCTCCAATTCGAAATCGAAGAATCCCGTCGCCATTTTATCCGCCCCCTCCAGCAACTGATTGGTGGGTTTGGAAATACTGCGCGTAATGTAGAACGCGATCAGCATCGCGATCAGTACGCCCGCGACCGAGATCGCCATAATCCAGTTCAAGCCTGCGGCCACAAGATCGTTGGCGCGCTTAGTGGAGCCAGCGACCAGCTCGGTCTGAAACTGGATCAAGTCGTCGATCGCGCCCATAAAAGCCGTTTGGGTCTCGCGCGTCGCGCCGAGCAGATCGGCGGTCGCTTCGTCGCGCTTACCGGCCTTCAGCAGTTCGAACACCCGATTCTGCGAGGCGACAAACGGCCCGCGCGCCGCCGACACCTTGGCGAACAGCTCCTTGCCTTTGGGTAAGGTCAGCGCCTTCTCCAGTTTGCCGAGGTTTTCGCCAACCACCTTGCGCGCGGCCAGCGCACGTTCGATTTCGCGATTGACATCGGCAGGTTCCTTCAGCAGCGCGGCGTTGCGCATGGCGCGCGCAACGACATTGACGTTATCGATCACGGTATTCGCATACACGGTTTTAGTAAACGCCTGCTCCAACACATCCACTTCATCATGGATGCCACCGATGCGCACGATTCCGACCACAGCGACCATCATCAGAAATGCAATAACCAATGCAAATCCAAACCCCAGACGCATTCCAATTTTCATATTCCTCATGCTATCGACTCCTTATAAAATTACGATTGAAAATCCCGAAAACGGCGTAGGCAGCGCCATTACCTGCCCCACAGCCGCGAAAAATCCAGCACGAACCGGCATGCGCCGAGATCGAATTCGAACGATTCCCGCGTTAAATCGGCCTGCTTGATATAACGCCCCTCGCTGAGTCGATAGATTTTCAGCACCCGCTCGTCCGGGTCCACCAGCGCGTACCACATCACGCCCTCGGCTTCGTAAAGGCGGAATTTGACGCCCGCATCTTTTCTCGCGGTCGACGGCGAAAGTATTTCAAAAATCAGCGCCGGCGCGCGCGTCAGGTGATTTTGATTTTCCGGAACATGACATACAACCATGTTGTCGGGGCGAACAATGGTTGCTTTGTCGATCTTCCAATCGAAATCGAATACGGGCAGACAGTGCGGACAGCTCTTCAAGGCGTCGCCCAGCAACTCGACCAAAACTTGACTGATCCGCTGATGCGCAAACGTCGGCGAGGGCGACATCGCCCAAGCGACGCCGTCGATCAACTCCCAATCTTCATCCCATGTCGCGTAATCTTCATCGGTATAGCGTGGCTGTTCCTCAATACGTAACGCGAATCCCATCACCCGTTTTCCCTTTCGATAATTTTGATCGTTCCCACGCTGGAATCAAGTTGAATTAAAAAGTCGGCTCTGGCGAGACGGTTCGTCAATGCACTTCCAGCAAACGCCCGCTGTTGCTGTTGGCGCGTTGCTCCTCGAAGCGGGCGCAGCGATTGACCAGCGCTTGCACATCGAGTATCAGCGCGACTTCGCCACTGCCGAGGATGGTCGAGCCGCCGATGCCGCGCACGTTGCGGAACAAGGCGCCCAAGGGTTTGATCACCGTCTGGAATTCGCCGTGCAGTTGATCGACGACGATGCCGGCTTTTTGTCCGGCGTATTGCACCACCACGATGTTTTCGCGCTGCGGGCGAACGCCGCCGATTTCGAACAGATCGCGCAAGCGCACGAACGGCAGCACTTCGCCGCGCAGATTCAGGTAATCGTGATCCTCGCTGACATTCACTAGTTCGATACATTCGATCACCATATCGAGCGGAATGACATAGAAGGATTTGCCGACGCCGATCAGGAAGCCGTCGATAATCGCCAGGGTTAAGGGCAAGCGTATCGTAAAGCGCGAGCCGACGCCTTCTTCGGTGCCGACTTCGACCGAGCCGCGTAGCGCCTGGATGTTTTTGCGCACCACGTCCATGCCGACGCCGCGCCCCGATAGATTGCTGACCGTGTCGACGGTGGAAAAACCCGCTTCGAATATCAGGTTGATCGCCTCCTGCTCGGACAAGACCTGGCCCGACTGTATCAAGCCTTTTTCCAGCGCCTTGGCTTCGATCTTCGCCTTATTCAGGCCGCCGCCATCGTCGGCGACTTCGATCACAATGCTACCTGAATCATGGTAGGCGTTCATTTCGACACAGCCCTTGGCCGGTTTACCCGCTGCCCGCCGCACTTCGGCGGATTCGATGCCGTGATCCATCGAATTGCGCACCAGATGCATCAGCGGATCGCCGATTTTCTCGACCACGGTTTTATCCAGTTCGGTTTCCGCGCCGCTGATCGCGAGTTCGATATCCTTGCCGAGTTCTTTGGAGATGTCGCGCACCACGCGATGGAATCGATTGAAGGTTTCGCCGATCTGCACCATGCGCAATTGCAAGGCGCTATCGCGTATGCTTTCGACCAAGCGCGACAACACCGAGGTCGCTTCGACCAAGGTGCTCTGGCCGCTCTTTTGCGCGATCAGATTGGCGCTCGCGCCCGCAATCACCAGTTCGCCGACCAGATCGATGAGTTGATCGAGTTTGTCGGCTTGCACGCGAATCAGGCGCGCTTCGGCGACTTTCTTTTCGGCGACGGTTTTCTGCTTGGCGGCGGCGGCTTCGACCAGTTCGGCTTGCACCGACTGGCGCGACACGAGGATTTCGCCCAGATGCGGCGCCGTCTCGTCAGCGCCGACTTTGGTCGAGGACTGCTGACGCAAACCGGAATTGAGCTCGTCCTGAGTCAGCGCGCCGCTCTTGACCAGAATTTCGCCCAAACGCATCGACTCTTCGGGCAATTCTTCGATCAACTTGAGAAAGTCTTCGAGTTTGCTGTGCGGCGGCAGGATGAACAATTCGCAGTCGTCGCGCACGAAGTCGAACACCCGTTCGATCGCCGCTTTAGTGGCGTGGCTGCGGAAATTGATCTCGAAGCCGAGATAGCACGACTCGGGTTCCATCGCCTCGACCGCCGGCATCGGGTCGAACAGCGTGGTGATATGGGCGATTTCGCCGAGGTTCAATAGATAGCGCAAAAAGGCCAAGGGATCCATGCCCTTGCGCATCACGTCGGGGCCGAAACGCACCGAGATATGCCAAGTATCGGCGCCGACGCTGCCGCCGCCGCTGGTTTCGACCGCATCCTGCGGATGACCCGGTAAATGACTGGCCTGTCCGTCTGCTGCCGTCGGCGCGCCGTGCGCCGTATGACTACAGTGATCGTTCAGCCGTTCGACGATGGCCTCGCCCTTGGCTTTCAACTCGGGCGCGTCGCCGCTTTCACCCTTTTCGATCGCATCGAATAGCGCACCCAAATGATCGGCCGCCGATAGCAAGTCGTCGATCAACTCGGCGCTCAACGGCAATTCGCCGTTCCTGACCTGGTCCAAAGCATTCTCGGCGGAATGGGTGAAATGCTCGACCACGCCGATCTCGACTACGCCCGCGCCGCCCTTGATGGTATGCGCGGCGCGAAAGATGGCGTTGATGAGTTCGGCATCGCGCTCCCCGGCTTGCAAGCGCATCAGCCCGGATTCCATCTCGGTCAATTGCTCTCGTGCTTCCTGGACAAATACGGCAAAAATTTCTTCCACTGCAAGTCTCCTAGTGCTGATTTTTCAATACCCGACGCGACATGGCTGCGCACTTCTGCGCTA
The DNA here is from genome assembly GCA_035283885.1 of Rhodocyclaceae bacterium. GTDB lineage: Bacteria > Pseudomonadota > Gammaproteobacteria > Burkholderiales > Rhodocyclaceae > DATETD01. The sequence goes on along the minus strand of DATETD010000402.1, from coordinate 5,903 downwards.
CCGCGCCTTGATGACCAAAGGGTCGCCGAAATAGCTGCCCAAATCGAGAAAATCTATCGTTTCATGCACCGCCGGGCTATGCGCGACAATGCGCAAGGTATGACCGAGACGCAGACTTTCGCGCTTGATCAAGATCAGCAATTGAATGCCTGCGGTGTCGACTTCGCGCACTTGCGCCAAATCGAGCTCCACTACGGTATTGGCGCAGAGAACCTCCATCAACTGGGTTTTCTGCGCTTGTACGTTATAAATCGTCAAATCGTTTTCCAGTATCAAACTGGCTTTCGATGCGTCGGACTGGCGTGCTGTGCTCATCATGGCTCTCCCGCTAAAACAATTCGATTTTTGGACGTGGCCCTGCGCTCTGCGCAGGGCGATCGGCGCTATCGGTAAATTCGTCGCCCTCTTCCGTAGGATTCAAGGAACGTGTGTGCGAACTCCGCTGCGCCGAGGTCACATATCCCAAGAACATTTCCTCTAAATGCTGCGACAAGGGCTGAAAGACGAAATTCGGCTCGTCCATATGCTTGAGCCGCTCGCTCAACATCGCCGCATGGGTGTCCAGCCGCCCCAAGCCATCGATCACGGCTTCGATCTGCTGGCGCGTCACATCCTGAAACTGGATGCTGGCCATGGTTTCCATCAACAAGTTGTCGAGCTGCTCGTGGCTTTGGTCGACCGCCTGCAACATGACTTTCTGATGCTGCGCATCGTCCGGCGAGACGACGGATTTCTCCTTGGCCTCGGCCAGACAATTCATCGACAACGCGCTCACATCATGCCAGATAGTTTGCAAGCGTTCGACGATGTCGTATGAAGCCTTTTCGGTTTCGGCCAGGATCACCGCCAGATGACCGCGCACCACATTATTGAAGGTGGCGACCTGGTCCAACTCCTGCGCCACCTCCAGCGCCGCGCGATGCCTAGCCTGCATAACACCCATCGGCCCTGCTGCGCTCACCGCAACACCAGCTTGATGGTGTCGAGCAGCTCGGCCGCCGTCGCCGGCTTAACCAACCAACCCGACGCCCCCGCCGCCTTGGCTTCGGCGCGCTTGCTCTGCTGCGACTCCGTCGTCAGAAACAGAATCGGCATGAACTTGTAGTCGGCCAGGGTGCGCACTTCCTTGATGAAGTCGATGCCGTTCATGCCCGGCATATTAAGATCGGTAATCAGCAAATCGACCGGCGTTTTGGCCTTGAACTTGGTCAAGCCATCGTTGGCGTTCGAGGCCTTCTCGACCTTGTAACCGGCCTTGGTCAAAATATTGGAAATCGACAGTAGTATGGTAGCGGAATCATCCACCAGCATAATGGTTTTCATACAAAACTCTCCCGGATTCAGTATCGGCAAGGACGGCTATGTAGGCGCACACGCCGTCTTTCAGTTCGGATTATTCGCGACCGATAACTACATTATGCTTGAGTCGCACCGGCTTACGCACATCGTCGACGATTTTTTTTGCTCGCGGCGACCGCCTTCCGTCGAAATCGGTTTTTTCGCGGCCTCGGCGGCGGCGTCGTAGAATACGCGCCTCCTTCTTTCCACACACGCGCCCATGAGTATTAGCCCGACAGCAGAGATCGTCGCCGAGATGCGCGCCGGTCGTATGGTGATATTGGTCGACGAAGAAGATCGCGAAAACGAAGGCGATCTGGTGCTGGCGGCGGAACACGTCACGCCGGAGGCGATCAACTTTATGGCCAAATGGGGGCGCGGGCTGATTTGCCTGACGCTGACCGAGGCCCGTTGCCGCCAGCTCGAACTGCCGCAAATGGTGCGCGACAACAAAACCCCGCACGGCACGGCGTTTACGGTGTCGATCGAAGCCGCCGAAGGCGTCACCACCGGGATTTCGGCGCACGACCGCGCACGCACGATACAAGCCGCCGTCGCCCGACAAGCCAAACCCGCCGACATCGTACAGCCGGGACATATTTTCCCGTTGATGGCGCAAAACGGCGGCGTGCTGGTGCGCGCCGGCCACACCGAAGCCGGTTGCGATCTGGCGCAGATGGCCGGCCTTACGCCTGCCGCGGTAATTTGCGAAATCCTCAAGGACGACGGCACGATGGCGCGCCTGCCCGACTTGCTGGAATTCGCCGCGCAACACCAACTCAAGATCGGCACGATCGCCGATCTGATCCACTACCGCTCGGAAAACGAAACGCTGATCGAGCGCGTCGCCGACAAAATGGTCCGTTGCGCACAAGGCGAGTTTCGGCTGCGCGCCTACGCCGACCGCAGCAGCGGCGATGTGCATCTGGCGCTATCGTGCGGCGAATTTTCGCCGTCGACCGAGACCTTGGTGCGCGTGCATGAGTCGGTTTCGGTGCTGGATTTTCTGAACGTGCAGAATTCGCAACACACCTATAACGTCGATTACGCCTTGCGCCAAATCGCCGCTTCCGGGCATGGCGTGATGGTGATGCTGCATCGCGAAGAATCCGGCAACGCCTTGCTCGCCGCCTTGCACGACGACAAGCAGCGCCGCCCCGCACGCAAATGGGATCCGCGCATTTACGGCATCGGCGCCCAGATTCTGCGCGATATCGGCGTCGGTAAAATGCGGCTGATGGCCAGCCAACGCAAAATGCCGAGCATGGCCGGTTTCGGCCTCGAAGTCGTCGGCTACTTCACCCCACCCAACACAACCACCCTGCCTACGGAAAGCACATCCTCATGAAGATTCGCGAAATCGAAGCCAACACCGCCGCTCTTGGCCTGCGCATCGGCATCGTGCAAAGCCGCTTCAACCATGAAGTCGGCGACGGCTTACGTTCGGCTTGCCTCGGCGAACTGGCGCAGCTCGGCGTTTTGCCCGCCAATATCCTCATCGCCACCGTTCCGGGCGCGCTGGAAATCCCGCTGGTGCTGCAAACCATGGCGCAAAGCGGGCGCTACGACGCCTTGATCGCCCTCGGCGCGGTGATACGCGGCGAGACCTATCACTTCGAAATCGTTTCCAACGAAGCCGCGCGCGGCATCACCGATGTGCAATTGACCACCGGCATCCCAATCGCCAATGCGGTGCTGACCACCGAAAACGACGACCAGGCGCTGGTGCGCATGCTGCAAAAAGGCCGCGAAGCCGCACAGGCCGCCATCGAAATGGCCAATCTACTCAAGGCGGTCAAATAATGTCGGTCAGCAAATCCTCGCGCCATCGCGCCCGCGAACTGGTAGTGCAGGGACTGTATCAATGGCAGGTCGGAGGTCAAGACGGCGCGGCGATCCAGGCTCACGCCGCCAGCGACAATCTCCTCAAGAAAGCCGACGCGGCGCTTTACCACCAACTGTTCGACGATGTGCTGACGCATGCCGAAACGCTGAGAACCAATCTGGCGCGCCATACCGACCGTGCCTGGAACGCCATCTCGCCGATAGAGCGCAGCATTTTGCTGCTCGGCGCCTGCGAGCTTAAGCTGCATCCGGAAACGCCTTACCGCGTCATCATCAACGAAGCGATCGAACTGGCCAAAACCTTCGGCGGCGCCGATGGTCATAAATTCATCAACGGCATTCTCGATAAATTCGGCGCCTTGGTGCGCGTCGGAGAAAACACCTCGTCCCGCCCCGCCCACGCCAATCCCGCCGCCCCCACCACAAAGTGATCGCGTGGTCTCCGAGTTCGCCCTGATCGACCGCCTGTTTCGCCGCCCGACGCGCCATACCGTGTTGGGCGTCGGCGACGACGGCGCATTGATACAGCCCAGCCCAGGGCAGCAACTCGTCGTCTCGACCGATCTGCTGGTGGAAAACACCCATTTCTTCCCTTCGGTCGATCCGCGCGATCTGGGCTGGAAAACGCTGGCGGTCAATGTCTCCGATCTGGCCGCGATGGGCGCGCAGCCGCGCTGGGCGACGCTGGCAGCCGTCCTGCCAGCGCCGACTTTCGATGAGTTGCACCCCTTCGCCGACGGCTTCTTCGCCTGCGCCGACGCCTTCGGCATCGACCTGATCGGCGGCGACACCACGCGCGGCCCACGCGCGTTTTGCGTCACGATTTTCGGCGAAGTTCCCGCCGGTGCGGCATTGCGCCGCGACGGCGCGCAACGCGGCGACAGTATTTGGATCTCGGGCCATCCCGGTCGCGCCGCCCTTGGGCTTGCGCATCTGCAAGGGCGCACCGTGCTGCCTGAGCCGCAGTTAAGCCTATGCCTGCACGCTTTGCATCGCCCGCAACCGCGCCTATCATTGGGCCTCGCCTTACGCGGCCTCGCCACCGCCGCCATCGATATCTCCGACGGCCTGCTGGCCGACCTCGGCCATATTCTGCAAAACTCGCAGCGTAGCGCCCAGCTTCGCATCCCCGGACTGCCCGCCGACCCGTTGGCGCGCGCCTGCCTGCTGTCCGGCGGCGACGACTACGAATTGGCATTTACCGCCCCAGCCGCCTGCGACGATGCCGTGCGCGCCTTAGCCGCTACGCTACCGTTGCCGCTGACCCGTATCGGCCATATCGACGACGGCCTGCCCGGACAATTCACCTTGATCGACGACATGGGTACGCCGATCCACCCCGAGCGCCTTGGCTATGATCACTTCGCCTAAGATAAAAAAATCCACCGCCCCGCCGCTGAAGTTTCTGCTGCGTCATCCGGCGCACCTGATCGCCTGTGGCTTCGGCAGCGGACTTTCCCCGTTCGCCCCCGGCACTGCGGGCACCGCCTTCGCGTGGCTGACGTATCCGCTGCTGCGCGGCTATCTCGAAAGCGACCTCAGCTTCGGAATTTTCCTAGTGCTGGCGTTTATCCTCGGCGTCGCCGCCTGTCAGATTACCGGACGCGCGCTCGGCGTGGTCGATCACGGTTCCATCGTCTGGGACGAAATCGTGCCGTTCTGGACGGTGTTGCTGTTCGCCCCTATCGGTTTTTTTTGGCAGATCGCCGCATTTCTCGGCTTCCGCTTTTACGACATCGTCAAGCCGCAACCCGCAAAATACTTCGACACTCGCGTCAAAAACGGCTTCGGCGTCATGATGGACGATTTGGTCGCCGCCGGCTACACCATACTGACGCTGGCGCTGATCAAGTCCGCGCTCGATGCATACGGCCCGTACGTCGGTCTATAGCGATGGACGACGAACTCGCTCAACTCTCCGCTACCGTCGGCACCGCCTGCAAAGCGCGGGGCTTGACCATCGCCACCGCCGAATCCTGCACCGGCGGCTGGGCGGCGCAAACGATTACGCATACGGCGGGCAGTTCGGCTTGGTTCGAGCGCGGCTTCGTCGCCTACGCCAACCCAGCCAAAGTCGAGATGCTGGATGTCGCCGCACAAACGCTGATCGATCATGGCGCCGTCAGCCGGGAGACGGCCAGCGCCATGGCCGAAGGCGCATTGAAACACTCCCAGGCGTCGATTTCGCTGGCGATTACCGGAATCGCCGGCCCAGCAACGGATGGCGCGCCGAACGCTAAACCGGTCGGCGCCGTCTGGTTCGCCTGGGGCCACCGCAACGGCGAAACAACGGCGGAATATAGACTCTTCGTCGGCAACCGCGAAGCGATTCGCCGCCAAGCGGTAATGCACGCCTTACGCGGCCTACTACAAATTATTACAAGACAATAAACAATGCAATCCGACGCAGCGGATCGCATCGCCGCCCCATTACGACGACATCGAGATGCCGCCCATCATGTGACCGATATCGTTCTCGGCTTCGTACCAGTCGCCGAGCTCGTTACCCGGCGCAAAGCCGCGCTTTTCAGCGCGAAAATACGCGGCCACCGCCACCAAATGCTCCTTCTGCCAATAGTCCCCGCCCGAGCCTACACCCAACAAGTTTGCCGCAGAATTCCATTCCGTATTTTCAGTCGTGTCGTTACTCATTGCTGCCTCCAGTTGAAAAGACCCTATTATCCCAGCTTTCGCCATAACAGTTGCAAAACCACGCAACG
>DATETD010000401.1:0-6384 GCA_035283885.1 Rhodocyclaceae bacterium | reverse complement strand
CGAAGCCGAGGAAACCATCGCCGAACTGCGCGCCTTCGTCGAAGAAATCCGCTACAAAAACGCCGAAATTCCGATTTTCCTGCACGGCGAAACCCGCACCAGCCGTCATATTCCGAACGATATCCTGCGCGAATTGCACGGCTTCATCCATATGTTCGAGGATACGCCGGAATTTATCGCGCGTCATGTAGTGCGCGAGGCGCGCTCCTACCTCGACTCGCTGCCGCCGCCGTTCTTCCGCGCTCTGGTGCATTACGCCGCCGACGGTTCCTACTCCTGGCATTGCCCCGGCCACTCGGGCGGTGTCGCGTTCCTTAAAAGCCCGGTCGGCCAGATGTTCCACCAGTTCTTCGGCGAAAACATGCTGCGCGCCGACGTCTGCAACGCCGTCGACGAACTCGGCCAACTCCTGGATCATACCGGCCCAGTCGCCGCCTCCGAGCGCAACGCTGCGCGCATTTTCAACTGCGACCATCTGTTTTTCGTCACCAACGGCACCTCGACCTCGAACAAGATCGTTTGGCATTCCACGGTCGCCCCCGGCGACGTGGTGGTGGTCGACCGCAACTGCCATAAGTCGATCCTGCACGCAATTATGATGACCGGCGCGATTCCGGTGTTCCTGATGCCGACGCGCAATCATTACGGCATTATCGGCCCGATTCCGCGCAGCGAATTCCAATGGGAAAGCATTCAACGAAAGATCGCCGCCCACCCGTTCGCCACCGACAAAACCGTCAAGCCGCGCGTGCTGACGATTACCCAAAGCACTTACGACGGCATCCTGTATAACGTCGAAGATATCAAGGAAATGCTCGACGGTCATATCGACACCCTGCATTTCGACGAAGCTTGGCTGCCGCACGCGGCGTTTCACGATTTTTACGGCGATTACCACGCGATCGGCGCCGACCGCGCGCGCTGCAAGGAATCGATCGTGTTCTCGACGCAATCGACCCACAAGCTGCTGGCCGGGCTGTCGCAAGCCTCGCAAATTCTGGTGCAGGACGCCGAGAACAATCGCCTCGACCGCGATGTGTTCAACGAAGCCTATCTGATGCACACCTCGACCTCGCCGCAGTATTCGATCATCGCCTCGTGCGACGTCGCCGCGGCGATGATGGAAGAACCCGGCGGCCCGGCCTTGGTCGGCGAATCGATCGCCGAAGCCTTGGATTTCCGCCGCGCGATGCGCAAAATCGATTTGGAATGGGGCTCCGACTGGTGGTTCAAAGTCTGGGGGCCGGACGATCTGTCCGAGGAGGGTATCGAAGAGCGCGAAGCCTGGATGCTCAAGGCCGGCGAGCGCTGGCATGGTTTCGGCGATCTCGCCGAGGGCTTCAATCTGCTCGACCCGATCAAGGCGACGATCATTACGCCGGGACTCGACGTCGACGGCGACTTTTCCGACGAGCTCGGCATTCCCGCCGCGATCGTCACCAAATATCTCGCCGAGCATGGCGTGATCGTCGAGAAATGCGGGCTGTATTCATTTTTCGTCATGTTCACGATCGGTATCACGAAAGGCCGCTGGAATACGCTGGTCACTGCCTTGCAGCAATTCAAGGACGATTACGACCGCAATCATCCGCTATGGCGCGTGCTGCCGGAATTCGTCGCCAAACAACCGCGCTACGAGCGCATCGGTTTGAAGGATCTGTGCACGCAGATTCACGAGGTGTACAAGGCCAACAACATCGCGCGCCTGACCACCGAAATGTATTTGTCCGACATGATTCCGGCGATGCGTCCCGCCGATGCGTTCGCGCGCATGGCGCACCGCGAAATCGACCGCGTGGCGATCGACGATCTCGAAGGGCGGATTACGGCGGTATTGCTGACGCCGTATCCGCCCGGAATCCCGCTGCTGATTCCCGGCGAGCGTTTCAACGTCACCATCGTCAGCTATCTACGTTTCGCGCGCGAGTTCAACGAGAAATTCCCCGGCTTCGAAACCGACATTCACGGCCTAGTCAAAGACACGAGCAACGGCGCGGTGCGTTACTATGTCGATTGCGTCGCCAACTGAAGCGCGGATCGAAAAGTCGGCGCTGACGGGACGGATAATTATTGCCGCGCTCGCCGCCAATCGCACGATAGGGCTGAACAATGCGATCCCCTGGCGCTTGCCCGAAGACCTCAAGCGCTTCAAGGCGCTGACTATCGGTCATACGATTATTATGGGCCGCAAGACGTGGGAATCGCTCGGTCGCCCGCTGCCGCAACGTCGCCATATCGTGATTAGCCGCAATCCGGATTACGTCGCCTCCGGCGTCGAGGTGGCGCATAGCCTAGCCGCCGCCTTGCGCGCCTGCGCCGAGGATAAAACGGCGTTCATCATCGGCGGTGCGGAGATTTATGCACAAGCGCTGGCGTGCGCCGACCGATTGGAACTGACCGAGATTCGCTCGGACTTCATGGGCGACGCCTGGTTTCCCGAATTCGATCGAGAACTCTGGCGCGAAGTCCGACGCGAATCGCATGCAACGGATAGCGGCTTGGGCTACGATTTCGTCCGTTACGAGCGTAGGCAATCAAGCTGAAAACATCTCTTGTCCACGAAAATCACGAAAAACACGAACAAGAACAATGGGTTGAATCTGGAATCCATTCACTTATCGGTCGAGCGACAAAAGACCGATAGGTATTCGATTCTTTTCGTGCTTTTCGTGTATTTCGTGGACAATTGCTTGTTCTAGGATCGACGACGTTGATCGGCGGCTTGCCGCCGGCTATATTCATGCACCGTATCGACCAGCACGGTGACGTGCTCCGGCGGCGTGAATTGCGAAATGCCGTGGCCCAGATTGAATACATGCCCGGTGTGCGCGTGCGCCGCGCCGCTCGCCGCGCAATCCAGAATCCGCCGCGCCTCCGTCGCCACCTTATCGGCATCGCCGAACAAGGCCATCGGATCGAAATTGCCTTGCAGTGCGACACGGTCGCCGACGCGCCGACGCGCTGCGCCGATATCCGTAGTCCAATCCAGGCCGATGGCGTCGCAGCCCGTATCCGCAATCGCCTCCAACCATTGACCGCCGCCTTTGGTGAAGACGATATTCGGAATGCGTTCGCCGTCGTGGTTGCGTGTCAGGCCGGCGACGATGCGCTGCATATACGCCAACGAAAACTCGCGATACGCCGCATGCGACAAGACGCCGCCCCAGGAATCGAAAATCATCACCGCCTGCGCGCCGGATTCGATCTGCGCGTTGAGATAGGAGATCACCGCGCGCGTCGTTACGTCCAAAATATGATGCAGCAGATCGGGCCGGTTATACAGCATGGTTTTGACCGTGCGGTAGTCGTTATGCGCGCCGGAACCGCCTTCGATCATATAGCACGCGAGCGTCCATGGACTGCCGGAGAAGCCGATCAAAGGAACGGAATTGCCCAGAGCGCGACGAATTTCGGCGACCGCATCCATCACGTAGCGTAGATGCGTATTTGGATCGGGAACCGTAAGGTCGCGAATCGCCCATTCCTCGCGCAAAGGGCGCTCGAACTTCGGCCCCTCGCCCTCGGCGAAGTACAAACCCAGGCCCATCGCATCCGGCACCGTCAGGATATCGGAAAACAAGATCGCCGCATCCAGATCGAAGCGCGCCAGCGGCTGCAAGGTCACTTCGCACGCCAGTTGCGGGTTCTTGCACAGTTGCAGGAAGCTGCCCGCACGACGCCGTGTTTCGTTGTATTCGGGCAAATAACGTCCCGCCTGACGCATCAACCAGATTGGGGTGTACTCCACCGGCTCGCGCAATAGCGCGCGTAAAAAAGTATCGTTCTTCGGGCGGGTCATAGCGGCTCCTGAGGCAAAACGGCGGATTATCCAGCAAAAGCCGTTTCGATGGCGCGTTTCGCTCGGTGCGCGCTCCAGTTGACGAAGCTTCGACACAACTGTCGATTTTTCGACAGGCTATCGTCGATTTATCGGCGATAACTCGACAAATCCGACGGATAGCGCCATTTTTATACAGGCACGCATCCTGCTTGATATAAATCGTTCATATAACCTCAAGGAGACTGACATGCCTCGCCCACAATCCGGCTTTACCCTGATCGAAATCGCCATCGTACTGGTCATTATCGGCCTGCTGCTCGGCGGCGTACTCAAAGGTCAGGAGTTGATCAACAGCGCGAAAATCAAAAACGTCGCCAACGACCTCAATGGCATTTCCGCTGCGGTGTATGGCTATCAGGATCGTTACAAGACCTATCCCGGCGACGATAGCGGCGCCTCCGTCCGCTGGACCGCGACTCCCGCCGTTGCCAATGGGGATAAAGGCGGCACCGTCACCGGCGAATTCTGCGCCGGCGCCAGCGATGCGGTCGAGGCGATTTATTTCTGGCGTCACTTGCGTCTAGCCGGCTTCGTCGCCGGCGACGCCAGCACCGGCGAGCAGCCGCAAAATGCGCTCGGCGGCATTGTCGGCGTGCAAACCAGCACCGGCGCGAACACCGGCGGTGGCACGGGGACGGCGGTACCCGAGCTTGGCGGTTTAGTGGTGTGCACCACCAACCTTAACGGCAAGATCGCCGGCGCGATCGATCAACAATTCGACGACGGCAAGCCGGGTTCGGGCACGATGCGCGGTTACACCCAGAATAAAGTCCCCGTGACGCGCGGCTGTTCGAGCAACGTCACCCGCGCCACCAATGTCTTGAACACCGTCGGCTACAACGCCGGCGACGATTCCGAGCTATACACCATCTGCAAATCGATCTAAGGAAAACGACAAGGCTGGGGCTGCCGAAGGCGTCAAGCCTTGTCGATGAGCGCGCCCCAGCCTTGTCGATGTATTCGCCACTACGGATCGAAGTCGCCATCCGTCTCGCCAGCGCCGACTTTCGGCGCGCCGGCGCGCTATTCCCGTCCGTTATCCCCGCTTTTTATCCCTGGAGATCGAAAACTCTGCCCAGTTCCAGCATGGCGAGTTTATCGATGCTCTTAACGTGCTGCGGCGACATTTTGCCGGCGATGGCGCCGATCAGTTTTCGCTCGCGCGATTCGACATTTTGATCGGCGGCGACCAGACGCAATATGTTCAGTAACGCCGTCGGCAATACGGCGGGCGTGATGGATGCAACCAGCGCGGAAATGCCTTGTTTGGTCAACGCGCCCAAGCGCTGGTTATTTACGCTGGTGACGCCGAGCGCGATCATGATGGTGCGGCAGGCGCTCAGTTCGGCGACATGCTTTTGTCCGTCCGCATTGATCGCGATAAAAACCAGCGCCAGAATCGCTTCGCGTTCTTGCTCGTGTTCGAGCAAGGTGATGGATTTATGCGGGAAGCCAGGTACTTTCATGGCGATTTCATTGGAAATCAGCGTCGCCGTCGTCGCCTCGATCTCCAGGATTTCACGGGCGTTGCGCATCATGACGACCAGGCGATCGATGCCGCGCATCGAGACCAGCGCCGTCGCGAATACATGCTTATAGACGGTAGCCCGTGCGGAAGCATCGTGCAAATCGGCGCGCAGTTTATGCAATGCATCGTTGAATTCGCGCTCGATGCGAACGTCCGGCAAGGGCGCCGGATTCGCGGGCAGATCCTTTTTCCGTTCGACCGGTAGAAAATCGGCGTCCATCCAGAGTTTGAGGAATTCTTGCTCGACTGGAACATGGTTAGCGCTGAGCAGCAGATTCATGCTGTTCCATAGTAAGGCCAAGTTTTCGGGCTTGAAGGACGATTCGCTATTGCAGTTCAGCTTGACGCCCAGGCTCGCTTCCGGAAAGTCGATATGAAACTTCATTGCACCCACCCCTAAGAAAATTGGAAAAAATTACGCGGAAACGCTGGCTGGCGACGCTTGCGTCTGCGTCGGATGTTCGGTCAACGTCCGACGCACAAACGTGACATGTTCGCGCAGACCGTAGAACATGTCGCCGAAGGAGGCCGGCACCACGATGTTATCGACGCTGGTTTCGATATGATTCAGTTGTTGCAACAACTCTTCGCGACGTGCGGGATGGGTGGCGTTGCGGGCGTGGCGCTCGAGCTCCAATAAGGCTTTATACCAGCGATGAATCCGCGACTCCATGCGCCAACGATAAATCGCCGGGGCGATCTTGAGCGCCGGGACGATCAACAAGCCGATCGGCACAATCACCGCCAAGATGCGCGCAATCAAGCTCGCCAGCCAGAACGGAAACGTGCGATAAAGAAAAGTTTTCCCGGAAGCGTAGTAGCGCGTAGCTTCGGGGCTGAGGCGAAACTCATGCTCGATCGCCACCGGGAACTCGCCGCGTTTTCTGAATAGGCCGGGGCCGCTATGCACCTCTTGCGCCGCGGCCAGCAATAAATCGGATAGCGCCGGGTGCAAGCTGTCGCGCGCAATCAACTCGACGGTCGGACTGAGTAACTGCATATCCGTTTCGGGAAG
>DATETD010000400.1:0-4394 GCA_035283885.1 Rhodocyclaceae bacterium | reverse complement strand
TCAGCGCGCTGCCGACATAGTCGTCGTCGAGTAGATCGGAGGCTACGAGCCGGTCGAACAGTTCCATCTTGCTGTACACCAACAGCACCGCGCGCTCGGGCGAGGTCAGCTCAAGGCGCGCCGCGCGCCGTCGCGCGAGTTCCTCGTCGTTGGGCAAAAATTCGACGGCGCGGTCGAGGCGTCCCGACTTTTCCAAACGGCGTATGAACCGCGATTGAGCGTCGAGCAATTTATCGCCGCGCACGCCGGATACCGACAGGGTTTGCGTCTGATAGTAGTTGTCGGCCAGCACCAGCCGCCCCACCTCGTCGCTCATCTCGGCGAGCAATTGATTGCGCTGTTTGGCGGTGAGTTCGCCATCCGCTTCGATCGATCCCAGCAGAATTTTGATATTCACCTCGTGATCGGAGCAGTCGACGCCCGCCGAGTTGTCGATGGCGTCGGTGTTGATGCGACCGCCGCTCAAGGCGTATTCGATCCGTCCCAATTGCGTAAAACCGAGATTGCCGCCTTCGGCCACGACTTTGCAGCGCAGATCCTTGCCGTCGACCCGCACCGCATCCGTGGCGCGATCGCCGACTTCCGCATGGCTCTGGCTGCTCGCCTTGACGTAGGTGCCGATGCCGCCGTTGTATAACAGATCGACTTTGGCCGTCAGCAGGGCGCGTATCAATGCCGACGGCGTCATCGTTGCCGTTTCGTCTGCGAGGCTCAACGCCGCCCGCGCTTCGGGCGTCAGCGCAATCGATTTGGCGGAGCGAGGGAACACTCCGCCGCCCTCGGAAATCAAGCGCTTATCGTAATCGTCCCAGGAAGAACGCGGCAGATCGAACAGCCGCTTACGTTCGCCGAAGCTCGTTGCCGCATCGGGATTCGGATCGAGAAAAATATGGCGATGGTCGAATGCGGCCACAAGCCGGATATGCCGCGACAGCAGCATGCCGTTGCCGAACACGTCGCCCGACATATCGCCGATGCCGACGACCGTAAAATCGCTGCGGCGGGTGTCGAGGCCGAGTTCGAAAAAATGCCGTTTGACCGATTCCCAGGCGCCGCGCGCCGTAATGCCCATTTTTTTATGGTCGTAACCACCCGAACCGCCGGAGGCGAACGCGTCGCCGAGCCAATGACCGTATTCCGTGCTGACGGCGTTGGCATAGTCCGAAAAGCTGGCGGTGCCCTTGTCCGCCGCGACCACCAGATAGGGATCGTCGCCGTCGTGACGCACTACATCGCGCGGCGGCGTCGGTCGATTGGCGACGAGGTTGTCGGTCAGATCGAGCAGGCCGCGCAGAAAGGTCTGGTAGCATGCGACGCCCTCTTTGAGATAGGCGTCGCGTTCGGCGGGCGGCGGCGGATTCTTCAGCACGAAACCGCCCTTGGAGCCGACCGGCACGATGACCGCATTTTTGACCATCTGCGCCTTGACCAGTCCTAAGACTTCGGTGCGAAAATCCTCGATCCGATCCGACCAACGCAAGCCGCCGCGCGCCACCTTGCCGCCGCGCAAATGGATACCCTCGAAGCGCGGCGAATACACCCAAATTTCATATAAAGGACGCGGTGCCGGCAGTTCGGGCACCTTGGCCGACTCCAGCTTGAACGATACATACGACTTGCGTCGGCCTGCTGCATCGCGCTGATAGGCGTTGGTGCGCACTACCGCCAGCAGCACGGCGAGGAAGCGCCGCAAGATGCGGTCGTCGTCGGCGCTGGCGACCTGGTTGAGCGCATTCTCGATCTGCTGCACCGTTCTTGCCTGCGCCGCAGCGCGCTCGTCGTGAAAAGCCGGGTTGAAACGGACATGGAACAAATCGATCAGCAAGCGGGCAACGGCGCTGTTTTCGAATAAGGTTTGTTCGATATAGCTCTGGCTGAAGGTAAAGCCGGTTTGCTTCAAATACTTGGCCAAGGCGCGCAGAATCGCGACTTCGTCGCCGGCCAATCCGCACGCCAATACCAATCGATTGAAGCCGTCGCTCTCGGCTTCGCGCCGCCAGACCTTGGCGAACGCCGCTTCGAATAGGGGTTTGACTGGCGCGATATCGGCCAAGACCCGCGTCGTGCTCAAGCCGAAATCGTGAATATAGATACGCTCGCCGTCCGCGCGCGATAAGGCGAACGATTGTTCGTCGCCCACCGTCACCCCCATGTTTTCCAGCATCGGCAAGCTGCCGGACAAGGGCATAGGCTGCCCAAAACGATAGACGCGCAGCCGCAACGTCGTCTCCTGGGCTTCGAGCGGGCGATACAGACTCAGCGCCAGCGGATTTGTCGCCGATAGCGCGCCCATCGTCTCGATATCGCGCACCGCCGCCCTGGCGCCGACCTGTTCGCGATACGTCAGCGGAAAGGCGGCGTAACTGCGCAACTGCTGCATCGCGGCGTCTTCGCCCAGCGCCTCGATCAGCGCCGACTTCAGATCCTCGGACCAGTCGCGCACCGCCAGCGCCAGTTCGGCCTCGATCGCGGGCAGATCGACCGTCACCGAAGCCGCATCGCGCGACGCCGTGCGTATCAGCATATGAATCCGCGCCAGCACCGCATCGGAAAGTTGCACGGTGAATTCGGTGCTGACGCCATGCAGCCTGCGTTTCAGGATATCCTGAATCCGCACGCGGATTTCGGTGGTGTATTTATCGCGCGGCAAGTAGATGAAACACGAGAAAAATCGTCCATACGCCTCGCGTCGCACGAATACGTGCGTCTTGCGCCGGTCGCCGAGCCGCAGAATTCCCATGACGGTATCGAACAAGGTCGCCGCGTCGATCTGAAACAACTCGTCGCGCGGATAGCCTTCGAGTATCGCAAACAGATTTTTCCCCATATGGCTGCTTGCGGGGAAGCCGGCTTGGCGCAGCACCGTCGCCGCCTTGTCGCGCAACAAGGGGATTTCGCTCAAATGCGCATGGTAGGCCGACGAGGTGTAGAGACCGACAAACCGACGTTCGCCGATCACATTGCCTTGGGCGTCGAAACGCTTGATCCCGATGTAATCGAGATAGCCGGGGCGATGCACCGTCGAGCGCGCCGTCGCTTTGGTCAGCACCAGCAAACACGGCGTGCGCGCGAGCTTGCGTATTTCGGGCGGCGATTCGTCGAAGCTGGACGAATAGACTTCGCCGCCGTCGGCGCGCAGCACGCCCAAACCCGAATGCGCGCGCAGCTTGAGCCGGTCTTCGCCGTCCAGCGTCACCAGATCGTGCTCGCGATAGCCCAAAAAGGTAAAGTTGTTATCGTGCGCCCAAGCGAGAAACTCGCGCCCTGCGGCGACTTCGCTCGGCGACATCCCCGCTGGCGGCGTCTGCAATTCGCCGATCGATTCCGCCATGCGCCGTTTCATTGCCGACCAATCCGTCACCGCCGCGCGCACATCGGCGAGCACCGCGCTCAAGCCCTGCGCCAGCGCCTGCAAACGCTCGGGATCGATCTCGCGGTCGATCTCGATATGCATAAACGATTCGCGCGCGCCATCCAATCCATCCACGCCATCCACGCCATCCTCGCTTAGCGCTTCGAGCCGATGCGCGGCGTCGCGTTGCACATGAAATATCGGATGGACGAAAAGATGCAGCGTATATCCTTGCCGGTTGATCTCCATCGTCGTCGAATCGACAAGGAACGGCATATCGTCGGCGACGATTTCGATAATGCTGTGCGAGGACGTCCAGCCATGCTCCGCCGCACGCGGGTTATACACCCGCAATTTCGCCGTTCCGCCCGCAAACTCGCGCCCGAAGGATAAATGCGCCATCGCCGCGCCGTAGATATCCTCCTCGCTACGGTCGACGAAATCGTCGGCGTCCATTTGGCTGAAGTAGCTGCGGATAAACCGCTCCGCCGTCTCCAGTTGCGCCGGCGCCACGCGCTGCGATGCCAGTCGGACGAGGGATGCAAGAATGCGCTGTTTTTGCTCTTCAAGGCGGAAACGGCTCATCGCGGGACTCCTTCGAAAATACGATTCGACATCGGAACGTTCGCGCCACAGTCTAACCGCCTCTACGCAGCATGCGCGTTAGCGCAGCGATATTCGTCGCGCCGTCCCGCCAGCGCCGAGTTTCGAAAATCGACGCGGCGTAGTAGTCACCGTCCAGGCCAAGCTTCAGGCATAATCCGCAGTTTTTTTCGAAAGATCGGAGTCGAGCAATGAGCGAAATCACTACGGCCAGCGGCCTGATTATGGAAGACAGCGTCGTCGGCGAAGGCGCAGAGGCGCAAGCCGTGCAGCGCGTAGCGGTGCATTACAGCGGCTGGCTGATGGACGGCACGAAGTTCGATTCGAGCAAGGATCGCAACGAGCCGTTCGAATTCCTCCTCGGCGCTCGTCAAGTCATCGCTGGTTGGGACGAAGGGGTGCAAGGAATGAAGGTCGGCGGCACGCGCCAGCTGACGAT
>DATETD010000399.1:0-3153 GCA_035283885.1 Rhodocyclaceae bacterium | reverse complement strand
CGTTGGGATTGTTTAACTTGAAGCCTTCGCTCAGGCCTTCGCGGGTGTAGTCGAGTTCGGTGCCGTCCAGATAAGGCAGACTTTTCGGGTCGATCAGCACCTTGACGCCATGGCTTTCGAACACCAAGTCTTCGGGTAAGGAGGCGTCGGCGAATTCGAGCTTATACGCCATGCCCGAGCAGCCCGAGGTTTTGACGCCGAGGCGAATGCCGACGCCTTTGCCGCGTTTGGCGATGAAATTGGCGACATGTTTCGCCGCCGGTTCGGATAAGGTTACTGCCATATCGGTCTCCTATAACGGTGGATTAGGCTTCGTGCTTTTTACGATAATCCGCCACGGCGGCTTTGATTGCGTCTTCGGCCAAAATCGAGCAGTGGATTTTGACGGGCGGCAACGCCAGTTCTTCGGCGATTTGGGTGTTTTTGATGTCCAAGGCTTGGTCTAGAGTTTTGCCCTTGACCCATTCGGTCACCAAGGAACTCGAGGCGATCGCCGAGCCGCAGCCGTAGGTTTTGAAACGGGCGTCCTCGATTACGCCGTCGCGCCCGACTTTGATTTGCAACTTCATCACGTCGCCGCAGGCCGGCGCGCCGACCATGCCGGTGGCGACGCCTTCGTCGTCTTTGGTAAACGATCCGACGTTACGCGGATGTTCGTAGTGATCCAGTACTTTTTCGCTATAGGCCATGATTTTTCTCCGGTAGAGAAGTGATTGCGATCGATCGTCGGGCGGGGTTTAATGCGCCGCCCATTGCACGGTATTCAAATCGATACCGTCTTTGAACATTTCCCACAGCGGCGAGAGTTCGCGCAGCTTGCCGAGTTTGTCGTGCAACAGGCGCACGGTGAAGTCTACATCGGCTTCGGTGGTGAAACGCCCCAAGGTAAAGCGGATTGAGCTGTGCGCCAACTCGTCCGAGCGTCCCAGCGCGCGCAACACATACGAAGGCTCTAGGCTCGCCGAGGTGCAGGCCGAGCCCGAAGACACCGCCAAGTCCTTGATCGCCATAATCAGCGATTCGCCTTCGACGTAATTGAAGCTCAGATTGAGGTTATGCGGTACGCGTTGTTCGAGGTCGCCGTTGACATAGACTTCCTCGATGTCGAGTAGCCCCTTGAGCAGCCGGTCGCGCAGATAGCGGATGCGCTCGTTCTCGGTTTGCATTTCCTCGCGCGCCAGACGGAAGCATGCGCCCATGCCGACGATTTGATGCGTGGCGAGCGTGCCGGAGCGCATGCCGCGCTCATGGCCGCCGCCGTGCATCTGCGCTTCGAGACGAATGCGCGGACGCCGCCGCACATACAGCGCGCCGACGCCTTTGGGGCCATAGGTTTTGTGCGCCGAAAACGACATTAGATCGACCGGCAGTTTTTTCAAATCGAGTGGCATTTTTCCGGTGGCTTGCGCGGCGTCGACATGGAAGACCACGCCTTTTTCGCGGCACAGCGCGCCGATTTCGGCGATCGGTTGGATTACGCCGATTTCGTTATTCACCGCCATGACGGAGGCCAGCACCGTGTCCGGGCGCAAGGCTTCGCGAAACTGATCGAGCGTGATTAGACCGTTGGTTTGCGGCGTCAGGTAGGTGGCGCTAAAGCCTTGACGCTCCAACTCCTTGACCGTGTCGAGCACCGCCTTGTGCTCCGTAGAGACGGTGACGATATGACGTCCGCGACTGGCGCCGTAGAAATGCGCCGCACCTTTAATCGCCAGATTGTTCGATTCGGTGGCGCCGGAAGTCCAGACGATATCTTTGGCGTCGGCGCCGACCAAGGCCGCAACCTCTTCGCGCGCTTCTTCGACTGCGCGCTCGGCATCCCAGCCGTAAGCATGCGAGCGCGATGCCGGGTTGCCGAAACGCTCGGTCAGCCACGGAATCATTTGCTCCGCGACCCTGGGATCCACGGGGGTCGTGGCGGAATAGTCCAGATAGATCGGATGGTTCATTTTAATATCCTTGCTCAGGTTGCAACTCAGGTTGCAATATTGGCAGCAATACTGGTCAGGCTCATCAACTGCCTGCGTGTCGCATTCAATGTCGTTAGAAAATCGTCGACGTGTTGCAGGGTGTTGCCCGCGCCCAAACTGATGCGCACGGCGCCGCGCGCCAAGGGCGGCGGGACATCCATCGCCAATAGGACATGCGATGGTTCCGGATTGGCGCTGGAACATGCCGCGCCGGCGGCGACCGCAAAGCCGGCTCGATCCAGCTTGCCGACCAGAGTTTCGCCATCCAGCTCGGCAAATGCGAAATAGCTGGTGTTCGGCAAGCGCTCGGCCTCGGCGCCGAAAATCGTCGCGCCTTGAGTGCGCAGTCCGTGTTCGAGTCGATCGCGCAGGCGACTTAAATGCTCGATCCGGGCGCTCAAGTCGTTTTGCGCGCGTTGTGCCGCGACGCCGAAGCCGACGATCGCCGCGACGTTTTCGGTGCCGGAGCGTAAGCCGCGCTCGTGGCCGCCGCCTGCAATCTGCGGTTGTAGTTCGACGCGCTTGTCCAGCACCAATGCGCCGATGCCTTTCGGTCCGCCGATTTTGTGCGCCGATAGGCTCATCGCATGCACGCCGACGCTATTCAGCCGTCTGAAATCCAAGGGCAGCTTACCGAAGGCTTGCACCGCGTCGGTGTGAAACCAGGTGGTTCGACGCGGCGCTTGGGTCGCCAGCCATTCGATGTCCTGCACTACGCCGCTTTCGTTATTCGCGAGCATGACCGAAACCAGGCGAGGCTGCTCCAGCATCGCGGCCTGAAAGTCGGCGCTGGCGAGACGGCCTGCGGCGTCGACCTTCAAGCTGCGTTGTCGCCAGCCGACGCGCTGCAATTGACGCGCCGGTTCGCGCACGCAGGGATGTTCTATCGCCGAAATGGCGAGAGTTCCGGCAGAAAAACACGCTGCCGCGCCCTTAATAAACAGATTGTTGGCTTCGGAGCCGCCGCTGGTGAAAATCAATTCGGTGGGATGCGCTCCCACCGCCGCCGCCACCTGTTGCCGTGCTTCGTCCACGGCGCGGCGCGCGGCGCGTCCGTATTCGTGACGACTGGAGGGATTGCCGTACTGCTCGCTCATAAACGGCAGCATGGCCGCCAATACTTCGGCAGCCAGCGGCGTTGTGGCGTTATTATCGAAATAAATCGGGGCGAACACGGCGATTA
>DATETD010000398.1:0-2222 GCA_035283885.1 Rhodocyclaceae bacterium | reverse complement strand
TCGGCCCCCGCCGCCTTGAGCGATTCGATCTGCTGCGTGCCTTGCAACACCGCGCCGACGAATTTCCCTTGATTCATCTGTAATTGCTGACTAGCTTCGCTGGTGCGGGCGCGGCTCCACGCCAGCAACAACAGATTGAACACGGCGATCGACAGCACCGCCAAGGTCACCGCCACACTGTATTGCGCCATCACGAATAAGAACACCAGCGCGCTCAGCATTTGCGCCGACACCATGGCGAATTCGCCGCCGACCAAGGACGCCAACTGATCGTTCAAGGCTAGACGCGAAGCGATCTCGCCGCCGAAACGTTGCTGGAAAAACGGCAACGGCAAGCGCAGTACATGCCAAAAAAACTGCGAACTCCAGGCCAGCGACAAACGCGCCTGCAAACGCATCAAGGCCTGCTGCTGCAACAGGGTAATCGCGCCGCGCAGCAGCGCCGTTACCGCCAAGCCGATCATCAACGGGTCCAGCCAGTCTTCAAACTTATGGATCAGGTAATAATCGACAAACAGGCGCGAAAACGCCGGCACGACCAAACCGGGAATCGTCAGCATAAAGCTTGCCAGCAGCAACAGACGAAAGCCCTCGCCCGCATGACGCAAGCGCCCGATCAACGGCATCAACGCGCGCGGCGCCATGCCTCCGGGTTTGAAGCCGACATCCGGTTCGAACACCAGCACCACGCCGGTAAACGCGGCGTCGAACTCTTCTTCCGCCACGCTGCGCCGTCCGCCCGCCGGATCGTTGATCCAGGCGCGACCGCGCGCAAACCCTTCCAGCACCACAAAGTGATTGAAATTCCAGAACACGATCGTCGGGCCGCGCATTTCTTTCAAATCGACCGGCTCGGCGCGCAAGCCCTTGGCTTTCAGCCCCAAGGTGCGCGCCGCTTTGACGATATTCGACGCCTTGGAGCCATCGCGCGACACCCCGCAGGCGGTGCGCAATTCTTCGAGCGGCACAAAGCGGCCATGGTGCGCCAAAATCATCGCCAGACATGCGGCGCCGCATTCCACCGCCTCCATCTGCAACACGGTGCGCGTGCGTAGCGGCGAGAAATCGCCCGCCAACCAAGCCAAACGGAATCGAAACCGCGAGGGCCAGCTTAGCGCCACCGGGAACCTCCCCTCTCGCAAAAGTCGGCGCTGACGGGACGGATCGTCACCGCCAAGCTCCCGGTCTTAGGGTCTTAGCGCCCATCGAACGGCCATTGCCCGCCTGCATCCGCATCGACCGCCAGCCAGCGCTCCAACGCGGGTAAGGCCAATACGATCAAGCGCATGCGTTTGACCACCACCTCAACCTCAACCGTGGTGCCGACGTCGATCTTTTGCGCCGGCCCGCGCGAGGTCCAACGCACACCACTTGGGCTACGCGCGTCGGTTTGTAAGGATAAAAGAATCTCGATCGGCGCGACGTTCTGCGACAAGGTTTGCACCAATTGCCGATTGCGCAACACGCGCTGCATCCCCTCCTGCGTCGCCGGTATCGGCGACACCGCCGTCACGCTGGCGACGATGGAGCCGTACTCCTCTTTCTTGACGCTGCCCGGCGTCACGCGCGCGCTCATCGATGGGCGCACCTTTTTCGCCTCGCCCGCCGCCAAATAGGCGATCACCGCCGGAGTCCGCGCAACCTCTCCATCATTGGGCAACACGGTGATCAAGGGACTGCCTGGCCCCACCACATCGCCGACATTCACCTTGACTTCGGCGACGACGCCCGCATGCTGACTCAGCGCCGTGGACTCGCGCGCCAGCTTATCCGATAGCTCGCCGATGCGATGCTCGATCGCGGCGATGCGTAAATCCAGATCGAGCGTCTCGCGCTGCCGCGCATGGGCGCTCGCGGTTTCCTCGACTTCCAAGGTGCGCAACTGGCTATCGATCTCCGCCAAACGATCCTGGGTTTGCAGGTATTCGGTGCGCGTATCCTGTAGACGGTTACGGCTCAAGAAGCCGCGCGCCACCAGGGTTTCGTCCTGTTGCTGCCGATCTTCCATCCATTTCAGCCGCTGCCGCGTCGACGCCGCGCGCTGCGCCAACTCGCGCTTGCGTTGGGCGCGCTGCACGGACTGCACCTGACTATCGCGCGCATGAAACTCGACAATCCGCCGCCGCTGATCGGTCGCATCGGCCAGTTCGGCGCGCAAGGTGCGCAAGCTGTTTTCCTGATCGGGCTGGTAGAGATCGGCGATCGGCTGGCCGACGACGATC